>JAIDHZ010000161.1 GCA_029052995.1 Lachnospiraceae bacterium
TCGGCTCTGCCCATTTGCAACTATTCACAAATCTTATATCGGTTTTTTGAGTTTACACAAAACTTGAAACGGTCTCAGTTTTTATGGCTTGCAATTTTCTATTAGGAATGTTACCAATAAAGCAAAAAAAGAGACCGCCTTCACCGGGCCGCCGCTGTCTCTTTTATGATTTCTGCAATTCTCTGCCATTCTTCCATGGCAACAGAATAAATCTCTTTTATTTTCTTTTTATCCCTTTGTTTCCCTGCAACTTCCAACTGATAAAACAATTCTCCTAAGTAAGCTGCACCAATTCCCCTTGCTTCACCTTTAAGTCCATGAACCTGAGAGATAAACTCATTCCATAGTGTTTCATCGGCGTGGTCAAGTAAGTTCGGCAATGCTCTGTCTAATTTCTGTGCTTTGCTTTCTTTTTCTCCTGCAAACATAGTCAGCAAATCCTGATAAAACTTCATATCCCCATCTGCATATTTCAGTCCATCCTGTGAATGTATACCATTTTTTTCCAATAGATGCATCTGCTCCTGAAAACTTTGTACTGTATTTCCATCGAAGGTATTTATTCCTCGCTCCATCCCCATATACCGTAAGAGTATATTTTCCAACTGCTCTGGTTGAATTGGTTTTGCAACATATCCATCAAAACCTTCCTTTAAATACATCTCCTCTGAGCCTTTTGTCGCATTGGCAGTCAGAACAATAGCCTTTGTATAATGATTTTTGCCTGCTTTGTCTGCTCTGATCCGGTGCAGCGTCTCAATTCCATCTGGAAATGGCATCATATGGTCTAAAAGAATCAGGTCATAAGTCTTTTTGGAACAGGCTTCCACTGCACGTATACCATCTGTTGCGGTTTCCACTGTTACCTGAGTCCTTTTAAGCAGATGCTTGAGTACCACCAGATTATGATTATTATCGTCCACTGCCAGAATAGTCTTTGTACTGAAATCCGGTACACTCATACTTTCGGCTGTTGTTTCTGCATCAATTTCCCTAAAAATCTTCCTTTGTCTACCCTGTATTTCAGATTCATATGCTGTCTGATTGTGTTCAATGTTTTCCACCCACGGTACTGTCACAAAAAAAGTACTTCCTATTTCCAGTTCACTTTTTACCACAAGGGTTCCCTCTAGCGCTTCAACCAGCTGCTTTACAATAGCAAGCCCAATCCCCATACCATCTTTTTCGGTTTTTCTTGCATTGCTGCCTCTTTCAAAATTCTCAAATATCCATTCCTGTTCTGCCTTTGGGATACCAATTCCTGTATCAGAAACAGACAGGCACAAAACCTTTTGTTCCTCTTTTACCTTGACTTCTGCTTTTAGAATAACATATCCTTCATCTGTATACTTTATGGCATTAGATAACAGATTGGTAATAATTTGAAGAAGATGTACATCATCTCCATACAGAAGCCTCTTTTCATCCATCAATCTTTCTTCTATCTGCACCTGAAAGGAAAGCCCTTTTTTTTCTGCCTGAGGACGCATCATTGCCTCTGCCTTTTGTAAAACATCCTCTATGTGGTATGGACGCTTTTTCAACTCCAGATTCCCGCTTTCAATCCTTGACACATCCAGCACTTCTTCTATAAGGGATATCATATTTTGTCCTGCATCTGCCACATCTTTTGCAAAACTCCGTATCTGTGCCTCGTTAGTTTCCCTTATAATCATTTCATTCATACCCAGCATGGTATTCATCGGTGTTCGCAGTTCATGACTGACCTTCATCAGAAACTGTGTCTTTGCCTCGTTTGCATCCCTAAGCTGCTGCATAACCTTTAAATATTCTGTCTGGTCAATGAACCACAGCATATATCCATTCCGCTCACCGTTCTCAATGATATCTTCAATCCGCAGTTCATAAACAGCACCACCTTTATCCAGCATATGATCATTTCTCTGTAATATCTCCATGATTTCCTTGCTGCTGCTGATATTATCGCCTTCACGAATATCTGGAAAAAGCCTGCCAATTCTATGATTAATAAAGATAATCGTATTTTCCTGATCCAGTATAATCAATCCCTCATCGCCATGATTAAACGCATTGTCCACAGCAGCATGAAGAGAGCCAAAGTAACCATATCTTACTATCGCCATCATCATACAGAACATTGTAATGAACACAGCAATGACTATCGGATTATAACTGCCGAATAAGCCTGCTATCTTCAAGGCTAATACCAGCATAAGGACACCGATACCAACAGTAATATATAGAATTCTCTTTTTCTGAATCGGTGTACTCTTTCTATATCTTACACCACACAGAATCAGAATTGTCAGGAGAACTGCAAAAAAAATCAGGAAATGCAACTGCCAGAGAACTCCGCCTGTCACTTTAATCCGGTTATACATTCCATCTGTCAGTATTGTCATCGAAGAGTAAAAATAAGTATGGTGTTCTGCAGTAAATACACCAATAATCGTTGCACCCTCGACCACTGCGAGCACTCCATATACCCAGCCTGGAACCTTAAAGCTGGCAAATTGTGAAGTAAACCAAAGGAATGCTATCAAAAAACCTGCCTGTCCCACATACTGTATGCATAAGCCGGCAAGTGCTTCTCCCACAGTATCAGAGTGAATCTGTTCCAAATGGATACCGGCGACAAAAATAATTGTAAACACATTATACAAAATAAATGCAATTTGTGAACTTGATGGCTGCTGCCTTATGGAAACCGCCAGCATAAAAAGCATTAGAACGACTGCTATGATATTAACTGCTTGAAGGGTATATAACATATCTCTTTCATCCTTTGTCTGTTCTGCAATAATCCTTAATAAATTCCGTTAATAGGTGTTTTTATTTTATATTTATTTTATTTTTAAAAAAACACGATAATCATCTGCAATCTGCTTCGCATCAGCCAATCCCAAACCTGTAGCTTCCATTATCTCCTTAATCGCCACAATTTTCTGTTCTGATTCCATTAATCCATAGATTCGTTCAATATCATTTATATCCATTTTCTTTATGACAGCTTCCAATTCTGCTTTTTTTGCTGTTTCCTGTTTTTTCTTCTTATTAAATTTGTCAAAAAAACCCATTGCAATACATCTCCTATAACTCTTCTTTATTTTTTGTTACTGTATTTTAAAATTCACCAGATTCCGGGGGTGTCACTGTAATCTCAAATGGTGTTTCATAATATGCATCAGGTGTTAATGTATTCTCAAAAGGAATTTTAAAATATTGCAGTACTCTCCAGATTATATTTACCTTAAATCTGTTTCCTACATATAAATCCACAATTTGTCCATTTCGAAGCCTGCACACAATTACAGCACTATCAACTGTTGTCCATTTTACTCTTCTTGTTCTTATTTCATATTTTAAATGACACATTTCATTTACCGGAATTGCTATTGGGTGAAAGCATGCATCTGAATCACACCATGCCATAAAGAAATTTTTTGTTATCATCCATTGTGGGGAGTAATATAATAATTCCTCCTTTAAGCTTTTTTCCAAATCCTTTAATAATCTATCTGAATCCCGAATTCCAACATATTTTTCTGAATAATGCAGCATTTTTGAAGTGTAATTGCGCAGATAGTAAAATAGTACAATAAATAATCGAATGATAAGACAGATTAGCAATAATTTAGCACCTGCAAAAAGCATATTAATGGAATCTATGCTGTCATCACCATCACCAAAACTAACAGCTAATGTAATTACCAGCGAAATTACAATACACACTGTTACAACATCCCATGCCATCAGACCAGCTTTCATCGACATATTAATCAAAGTCCTCTTCACTGTCCTCAGCATTGGAATGGGCCATTTTTTCGGGTTGATTTCCTTATTAAAATTCCCATGCTTTTTATCTAAATATTCTAAAAACATATAGAATAGCTTTCCGAGTAAAATTATTGCAAGGAGTATTCCCAGCATTCCAATTCCATTCAGAACCTGATGCATATCTCTTTCACGGTTTCCTAGTGGAATCCCATAGGCTGCAATTTGAAATACACCTCCACAAAAAAGGAGGAGAAGTCCCACTACAATTAATGCTGTACGGATAAAATCATCAATTTTCCCCAGCCAATTCTTTCCACTCTGTTCTCTTCTATTATCCATCCTAATCACATACCTCCCCTGTATTAATCTTTACTGTTCTATTAGATTGCTTTTTCTTTGTATTGTGGATGATTTATATCGGTTTCCTATGTAACCTGTTGTGTCATATAATAAAATTATATCAAAATATGACGAAAAAAACAATGGTTCTCCCTCCAGGCATTGCTCTTGGGATGAAATAAAAACCTTAAAAAACACTTTATAATGAAGGTAGTAAATGATACAATAAATTTAATCTGGCAGTTGTATTTCAAAGTTGTAAAAATTGGATGATGTGTCGTCAATGCCATAGCTGCCAGTCCCTTTTGTGATTTACAAAATAAAAGTATACTGTAAAAGTAAAAAGGAATAGCTATGAAAAGAGGTTTGTGCGATATGAGAATATTTGAAACACATGCACACTACGATGATGAATGGTTTGATGAGGACAGGGATGAGCTGATTAACAAGATGTGCGCTAATGGAATTTCACCTATAGTTAATATAGGCTGTTCTATGGAAAATTCCAGACATATAATAGAGATGATAAAAACCTATGATTTTATATACGGAACGGTGGGTGTGCACCCAAGTGATATCAGGAATCTGACAGAGACCGATATGGAGGAGCTAAAGCAGATGTCCGTAGATGATAAGATATTAGCCATTGGTGAGATTGGACTGGATTATCATTATGATGATGTGGATAAGGAGAAGCAGAAATACTGGTTTATAAGACAGCTTTATGTTGCAAAGGATGTGGATTTGCCAGTGGTTATTCACAGCAGGGATGCAGCAAAGGACACGTTAGATATTATAAAATCAGAGCACGCAAATGCAACGGGCGGCGTCATTCATTGTTTTTCCTATGGTAAGGAATTGGCAAGGGAGTATCTGAATATGGGATATTACATTGGTGTTGGAGGTGTGGTGACTTTTAAGAATGCAAATAAATTAAAAGAAGTTGTGGAATATTCACCACTGGAGTCTATTGTGTTAGAGACGGATTCTCCGTATCTTGCACCGGAACCGTTTCGTGGTAAGCGGAATTGTTCACTTTATCTTACCCATATAGCGGAGCAGATTGCAAAAATTAAACAGGTACCGGTAGAGAAGGTTTACGACACAACTTACAAAAATGCGGAGATGTTATATAGGATTTAGAAAGGAAAAAATATGGAGAAACTTAGCAATCCCCAGATTACAATTGAAACCATTAAAAAATATGATTTTGTTTTTCAAAAAAAATTCGGACAGAATTTTTTAATCGATGAACATGTCCTGAATAAGATTATTGCAGCAGCGGGAGTTACAAAGGATGATGTGGTTTTGGAGATTGGTCCCGGGTTTGGCACAATGACACAGTATCTGGCCGAGGCAGCAAAGGAAGTAATTGCTGTGGAGATTGATAAAGCACTGATTCCGATTTTACAGGATACACTTAAGGATTATGATAATATATCGATTGTTAATGAAGATATCTTGAAGGTAGATATTGCGGCATTAGTGGCAGAGAAAAATAATGGCAATCCAATTAAAGTTGTAGCTAATCTGCCTTATTATATAACAACCCCGATTATTATGGGATTGTTTGAGAGCCATGTTCCACTTGATAACCTTACCGTTATGGTGCAAAAAGAGGTTGCTTCCCGGATGCAGGCGAAACCGGGCTCCAAGGATTATGGCGCATTGTCGTTAGCAGTTCAGTATTATGCCGAGCCTTATATTGCTGCTAATGTACCACCGAATTGTTTTATCCCGAGACCAAATGTAGGGTCTGCGGTAATTAGGCTTGCTCGGTTTACTAATCCGCCAATTGTAGTACGTGACGAGGAATTTATGTTTTCTTTGATTCGTGCATCCTTTAACCAGAGAAGGAAGACGTTGCAAAACAGTCTTGTAAATGGAGGAATCGCTGTGACAAAAGACCGGATTGCAGACGCATTGTCTAAGATGCAGTTATCCCCTGCTGTCCGGGGAGAGGCGCTTTCCCTTGACCAATTTGGACAGTTAAGTGATTTGTTGTCATAAAAATCATTTTCCCTGCATAAGATATTAAAAAAATTACTGTTCAGAGTTTATTTTAAAAATGTGCGGTTTTTTGGACAGTAACAAAAAGGGAGTGGGACAACTTTGCAAAGTTATAAGCGTAAGATTACATATTTTTTTCAGTACCATAATGGAAATATCGGTTCTACGGCAGGATTTTTAAAATTAGAAATTCGTGGAGATAAGGTTAAGGTGAATATCAATATTCAGGAACCATCGGATTTGCCTTACAAGGATGCAACACTATATTTTTATCATGAGGCAGGGGATCATTTGGCTGCGGTTCCTGTGGATCGTATTGACAGCAGAAATGGAATTTTAACATATCAGAAGCGGACAAGCTGGCAGCAGATGTATGATACAGGAAGGGATTTGTATACCTTTGATGGTGTGGCGGTACTGTATAATGAGTCGCATTATTATATAGGTGATTTCAAGGACAAAAACAGAAAGGATTATCCTTTAGTTATAAAGGAATCGCTGAAAAAGGAAAAGTCTTTAGAGGAAACATTTGGGGTTTTTGGAGTAGCAGAAAATACGGCAGTGAAACAGGACATTTTCCGACCCCAAAAACAAACAGTGGAAAAGGAAGAAAAAGACAGAAAAGAAAAAGAAGAAATAGCAGCAGAATTAGGCGTAACATTGGCAGAAGAGAGAGAGGCAGAACAAAATAAAGCAGGAGGTATAAGAGAAGAGGAAGGGGAGACAGGACAAAGCAGAGCAGGAGGTATAAGAAAAGAGGAAAGGGAGACAGGACAAAGCAAAGCAGAAGATATAAGAGAAGAAGAAAGAGAAACGAAACAAAGCAGAACAGGCGAAAGCAAGGAGGAGAAAAGAGAAGCACAGAATAAAGATGAGGAATTTTTTAAGTGTGAAAACTGTCCATATCTGAAAAAAAGAGTGGAGCAGCCGGAGCAGGAGGATGCTTTTGAAAAAATGATAAATGAATATCCGAAGCTCCCAATGTATGGAGTAACAGAATTGTTTGACTGTGTGCGTATCCACCCGCGTGATATCGGAAAACTCGATATGCGCAATTGGAAATTAGGGGTCAACAGCTTCCTTACTCATGGTTTTTATACTTACCAATACCTGCTGCTTGGGAAAATGAGATTTGATATAGGAGAAGACAAACAAATTATTGGTGTGCCCGGAGTTTATTCAAATAGAGAAAAATATCTTGCCAATATGTTTGGATTTGAACAGTTTGTACCGGTAAAAAAGACAGGAATTAAAACAGGTCAATTTGGTTATTGGATTGTGGAGATTAGTCCGTACATATAATGATCCTGGAAAAATCCATTTACCTCTACACCCTGATATTCAATTCCCTCATATACAAAGCCAAGCCGTTCCAACAGCTTAATAGAAGGAATGTTTTCAGGGGAAACTCTCGCATCTAAGCGGTGAAGCTTATAATTTGATAATACCTCGGGAATTGCGGCATTGCATGCTTCAAAGGCATAACCGTTTCCATGATAACGCTGATCCAGTTTATAACCAATGGAAGCTCTTGAAAAAGGACCATGCATTATATTGCTGAAATTCACTGCACCGATTATGCAGTCCGGATGATTTTTTAAATAGATATAGTACCGGATCATTTTACCATTAATTGTATTATTGTATTCGGCATCCATGGAGGCAGTCTGATATTCTATTGTATAGAAATTATGTGGCCTTGTGGGTTCAAACCGTTCGAATAAAAGCCTGTTGTAGTTATAGAATTCTAAAACAGAAGGGGACTTAGAGCTGTCTTCTACCTGTAATAATAATCGTGGTGTTGTAAGCGTAATTGACATGTTTTGGAATCTCCTTGCAATTTAATCAGTAACCTTATAAACTTAGATTACCATATTTTAGGGGTGGAATACAATGACAAAAGACGAAAAATATATGAAAGAAGCAATTAAACAGGCGAGAAAAGCGGCAGCGGCTGGAGACGTGCCGATTGGCTGTGTGATTGTTTTTGAGGATCGCATTATTGCAAGGGGATATAACAAACGCAATGCAAAAAAGACTACTCTTGCCCATGCAGAGATAATAGCAATTGAAAAAGCATCGAAAAAGTTATCTGACTGGAGGTTAGAGGGCTGTACAATGTATATTACACTGGAACCATGCCAGATGTGTGCCGGTGCAATTGTGCAGGCGAGGATACCTAAAGTAGTAGTGGGTGCCATGAATAAAAAGGCGGGGTGTGCCGGTTCTATTCTTAATCTTTTTAATGTAAAGGAATTTAATCATCAGGTAATATTTGAACATGGAATTTTAGAAGATGAATGTTCAACAATGCTTTCTAATTTTTTTCAAAACTTAAGGGCAGGACAGAAATAAAATATTTTTATATTGTTATAAATTAAAAAGTGCTTGAGAGTTGACATAATAATAAAATTCTTGTATACTTCAATTATTGTTGAAATCGTTTAATCTTTCCATGCAGCCGGGGTGGCAGCGGTACCCTGTACCTGCAATCCGCTATAGCAGGGGTGTTGGTCTGTGTCGGGTTTTATCGTCGGTGCTGGCTGTGGTAAGTGGCGTTGACGTACGGGTCTTGCGCGATGGATACCTATGAACCGTGTCAGGTCGGGAACGAAGCAGCACTAAGTAGGAGCATTCATGCGCCGCAAGGGTGCCTGGACTGAGTTAACTGCCATGGTAACGGCCGGAGGTAGGGCACAAAGCAGACTGCATGGAATTTTGAAAATATATAGGAGCGAGTAGGATGAATTATGCAGATGTTATACAATTTGTGAAAGAACAGATTGTTGATAATGGCAGACCGCCGAATTATCCATTCCGAGACCGCTTTGAACATACGATGAGAGTGTACCGCTGGGCTATTAAGTTACAGTCGAAGGTTGGTGGTGACCTTGATATTATTGCTTTGGCAGCGCTGTTTCATGATGTTGGATGGGAAGAAGGAAGGGATCATGGCGAGGTAGGTGCCGAGATAGCAGTTGAATATCTGGATAGTATTGGTTTAGAACCCGAAAAGATTGGAAGAATTGGTGAGATTGTTCGGATTCATGAGGATAAAGATACGGATGCGGAATTATCACTGGAGTGCAGTGTTGTAATGGATGCTGATTTACTGGATGAGGTGGGGGCACTGAGTGTTATTTGGGATTCCATGGCAACCGCCTGTGAGGAAGAACCAAACTATAAGAAGGCCTATTATCGGATTAAGAATTATTATAAAGGGAATAAGCCCAAGATTCGTCGTTGTAAGACCGAATTTGCCAGGCAGGAATTTGGTAAAAGGATGAAAACAATTGAAGATTTTCTATTCCAATTGGAAAAAGAACTTTTTTAAAAAATTACAATAATAGGAGGAATTATTATTTATGAAAAAAGTAATTATTTGGATTGTAGTATTAATTGTAGTACTTGCAGGTGTGTATCTTGTTTTGCCGGAATATCCCAAGAGCGTTGTTAAATCTGTTTTTCAGCCTGTGTTGAATAGTCAGGCCAAATCAAGAATTGACCAGGTGAAAAATTTAAAAAATGGAAAGATTGATGCAACCTATGAAACGATTTTGGAGGGAAAAGTTAAAACTCCAACATGGATATATGAAAGCGCAGGTACTGTCGAAAAGGTTACATTCCAAGGAAGCGGTGCAGATATTAACATTAAAGATGTTGAAGATCATGAAGACTTCTTATATCAAGACTGTATTGTCAAATTTGAGTTTGTAATTTCAGGTAATAAGGTTGATATATACCCATATATTGATGGAACATTACAGGATGATGTAATCAAAGATGTAATGCTAGAACAGTTATATATAGGTGCTGCAAGTATTACATCATAAGAAGAATAAGATAAAAGATGCCGTACTAAGCTTTTTGCTTAGTGCGGCATTACTTATTTTTACGCATTCGTAAGGTCATTGATTAAGTTCATTATAACACCGATGGAATCTGACATCTCACTTTCTTCCATAGCTTTAATATATTCTGCTTTGTGAGCGGATACATCTCTGATAGCTCCCTGTAAGGATGCCCGGCTTAGCTCCTCTTCTTCTAATACATAGCTGAAGCCATTCTTTTTAAATGATTTGGCATTTAAAATCTGATCGCCGCGGCTGGCCGCTTTAGAAAGAGGAATTAAAATGTTTGGCTTTTTCAGTGCCAGCAGCTCACAGATTGCATTGGCTCCGGCTCTTGATATTACAAGGTCGGACAGCGCAAATAAATCCCGTAATTCTTTAGATATATATTCAAATTGTATATACCCTTCTTTTCCCTTAAGAGATTCATCCAAATGTCCTTTTCCGCATAAATGAATTACTTGGAAATTCTTTAATATATCATCCAAACTTTCTCTTACAATATTATTAATTACAACACTTCCGCTGCTGCCGCCTATAACCAAAATTGTTGGTTTATCTTTAACAAGCCCGCAAAATTCTGCGGCTTTTGCTGCGCTGCCTTCAAATAATTCTTTGCGGATTGGAGTGCCGGTCAGTACGGCCTTACCCTCTGGAAGCAGGTCAAAGGTCTCTTTGAAATTACAGCATACCTTTGTGGCAGAAGGGATACAAAGCTTGTTTGCAAGTCCCGGAGTCATATCAGACTCATGAATAATTGCAGGTATTTTGTTTTTCTTTGCTGCTGTCACAACAGGAACCGTAACAAATCCACCTTTTGAAAATACAATGTCAGGATTGATTTTTTTGAGGATACGGTTTGCCTCACCAAAGCCCTTAATTACACGGAACGGATCAGAAAAATTTTTGACATCAAAATATCTTCTGAGTTTTCCGGAGGATATGCCATAGTATGGTATACCCATATCTTCAATCAGTTTTTTTTCAATTCCATTATAGGAACCTATATAATGCACCTCAAATCCGGATTCTTTCAGGCTTGGCAGCAGTGCAATATTTGGAGTTACATGGCCGGCAGTTCCACCGCCGGTAAGTATAATTTTTTTCATGGTATTCTCCTTGTATGAGTAACTATAGTGTTTCCGATAAAGCTTCTTTTAATGCTTTTGCTAACTGATCCGGGCAGGAAGTTCCCTTAAATCCGCACTGGATTCCATCTAAACGTGAAATAACCTCATTTACCTCCATTCCTTCCACTAATCTTGCTACACCCTGTGTGTTGCCATTACAGCCGCCCATAAAGTGAACATTGGTTACTTTGCCGTCTATAATTTCAAAATCAATCTTTTGGGAGCATACACCCTGTGGTTTATATGTCATTTTATTTTTCCTTTCTTTGTATGTAATATTTAACAGGTAATGGTAAAAATTAATATTTATAATTAATTGTTATTTTATCAGTATAGCATATGGGAAAGAATTTGTAACTAGATGTTTTTGTAAATTTTTCTGTAATAGAAATTGTCGGTGCATGGAGGGGAGTGTCGAAAAGGGTTATATATTGGGGATAGGAATGGAAAAAGTACGATGTATATGTCTTGATTTTGGGCATAAAAAACCTTAGACTACATTTTAGGAGGGATAAATTTATGTTAAAGGAATTTGTATTAAATCATATGGTTATGAGTAGTATTTTGTTTGTAGGAGCACTCAGTCTGGCGTTGCAATTGCTAATGACACTTTCCTTAAAAGGATATGTAAAAGCATCAGCAAATATGAAAACTACAAAGAAGAAAATTATGCTGAATCTGAAAAACCAATTTGAAACAATTTATGGTATGAACTATCAGGTACATAATGCAGCTGTCTATGTAGACAAATATCTGCTGAAGCTCAGATTTTTGGGCATGCCCTATTCTGTTTGGGAACGGGTGCCGTTTTTAACGGCAGGTATCGTAACCTTATTAGCAGTTGGAGGTGAATTTTATGAGTATGTAAATAATGCAAAAATGGTAACACGGGTAGAAATTTTGTTTGCATATGTTCTGGTTTTGGCATGTTTATTCGTCTGTTTTCATATATTTGGAATAAAGAGTGGAAAGCAGCAGATTCAAATACAATTAGTGGATTATCTGGAAAATTATTTGTCAAACCGTCTGACCCGTTTAAGAGAAGATAATGTGAGTATGGACTTAGGCGAATTAGAAGAGTCAGGAGCAGAATCAGAAGAAATGTCATCAAATCCTGAAATGGAAGAGGATATGATGATGTTAAAGAGGATGCTGAGTCAAATGGAGAAGGGAAAGAGCCGTGCTTATACAAAAATGCAGGCAGAAAAAGAAAAGAAGCAGGCATTAGATGATCCTGAACTACAGGGACAGCAGATTGCAGCAGGTCAGGAGGCAGATTTAGATGAAATAGATCCGGAAATGGCAGATTATTCAAAAAAGGAGCAATCTGATTTGGAATTGTTGGAGGAATTTGTGCAGAGCTTTCTTGCGTAAGTAGGAGTGGCTGATTGAAAGAAAATAAGAAAGGTTTATTGGTTATAGCAGCAGTAGCCATTGCCCTGATTGGTCTATGGGTTGTATGGCAGCAGTGGAAGTTCTCTGATAAGGGAAATGGTGGATTTTATCAGAATGGGAAGGCTGGGACGGAAACGGATGAAGAAGGAAAGTCAGATACAGAAGATAGCAAGTCTTCTAAGTCAAATGTTTCTTCGGACGAAGGCGTAATACATCCTACTGCTGAGGAAAAAGGAGAACGTAAAATTGTAGAAAATACCAACTATAATGAAATTGATAATACATTATATGCGTGGTGGTTTAAGAGGAACGATAACCATGAAAAATCAGGCTGCCAGGAAGATTTTGATATTAGTGAGTATAATGGATATTATACGCTACCGGTAAGCCGGAAAATCATTTATATTACATTTGACTGTGGATATGAAAACGGATATACTGCGGATATTCTGGATACCCTAAAAAAGAATAAAGTGCCGGCGGCTTTTTTTGTGACCCAGACATTTATAAGGGATAATATTGACCTTGTAAAGAGAATGAAGGAGGAAGGACATCTGGTATGTAATCACACGGTGCGGCATCCAAGCATGCCGGGAAAAAGTGTGGAAGAGCAGAAAAACGAGCTTTTAGAGTGTGAGAATTATATGAAAGAGGCTACAGGGTATGAGATGGATTTATTTTTCCGGCCTCCAAAGGGAGAGTATAGTAAACGGACACTACAGATTGCGAAGGATTTGGGTTATGCCACAATTTTTTGGTCCATGGCATATCTTGATTATGATGTCAATAATCAGCCAAGTAAGGAGCATGTGGTTGAACATTTTAGAAAATATTATCATCCGGGGGCTATTCCTTTGATGCACAATGTTTCAGTGGCAAATAAAGAAGCGTTAGAGCAAGTGATTAATGACCTGAAAAAAGAGGGTTATTCTTTTGGTACGTTGTATGATATAATGAATTGTGCTGATGCACAAGCAGGTCATCAATTTTCTTCGAAAATTGGTGACATAATATACACAAAGGAATAATAAAAAACACGGAAAGAAAATATTGCCTTTTTTGACTGGTTTTGATAAAATATAATTCAGTTTTTAAAAGAATAATTATGCCATAAGTATATGGTTAATAAACATAACAAAGGAGAGCATGAGATGACAGAGAGTATTCGTTTTGACTACAGTAATGCAATGTTTATGGTGGATGATTCTGATATTGAATCAATGAAAGAGAGGGTATTGGCCGCTAAGGAGACATTGTTAAACCGGACAGGGGAAGGAAATGATTTCCTTGGATGGGTAGATCTTCCAGTTAATTATGACAAAGAGGAGTTTTCAAGAATTAAAGCCGCAGCCAAGAAAATTCAGAATGATTCTGAAGTTTTGATTGTAATTGGTATAGGAGGTTCTTATCTTGGAGCAAGGGCGGCTATTGAGGCACTACGCCATACATTCTATAATGTGATTGATAAAGATATGCGAAGAGGAACACCGGAGATTTATTTCTGTGGTAATAATATCAGTTCTACTTATTTAGAGCATCTGTTAGAAGTTGTAGGGGACAGGGATTTTTCCATTAATATTATTTCAAAGTCAGGTACAACAACAGAGCCTGCCATTGCATTCCGTATTTTCAAAAATCTTTTAATTGACAAATATGGTAAGAAAGAGGCAGCTAATAGAATTTATGCAACAACAGATAAAGAGAAGGGTGCTCTTAAGCAGTTGGCTGATGAGGAAGGTTATGAAACTTTTGTTGTTCCGGATGATGTAGGAGGACGTTTCTCTGTTCTTACTGCAGTCGGCTTGCTTCCAATTGCAGTAAGTGGTGCAGATATCAAGCAGTTAATGGTTGGAGCAGCTACAGCACGTGCCATGTGCTTGGAGGCAGATTTTGAGCACAATGATGCTTTGCAGTACGCAGCGCTTCGTAATATTTTGCGTGAGAAGGGCAAGACCATGGAGATTTTGGCAAACTATACCCCTTCTGTTCATTATATTGGTGAGTGGTGGAAACAGCTTTTTGGTGAGTCTGAAGGTAAGGATGGAAAGGGTATTTACCCAACAGCCTGTGACTTTACAACGGATTTGCATTCTCTTGGGCAGTTCATTCAGGATGGCACAAAGAATCACATTGAAACGGTAATAAATATCGGTTCTCCGAGACGTAAGATTATTATGGAGCAGGAGGATGATGATTTAGATGGTCTGAATTACCTTGCGGGCAGGACGGTTGATTTTATTAATAAGCAGGCTATGAATGGGACGGTACTTGCCCATGTGGACGGTAAGATTCCGAACCTTATGATTACACTTCCGTATATGAGCGAGTTTAATCTTGGAGAACTGTTCTACTTCTTTGAATTTGCCTGTGGTGTGTCAGGGTATGTGTTAGGAGTTAACCCATTTAACCAGCCGGGGGTAGAAAGCTATAAGAAAAATATGTTTGCATTGCTTGGTAAGCCGGGCTATGAGGAGCAGAGGAAAGAATTACTTAGCCGTATGAATAATAAGTAATTTTGAATCTCTGTAGGAAGCAATAACTATAGTAAAAGAAGATTTGACCGTATTGTGGATGTAAAACAATGCGGTCAATTTTAATCTATTTCTTTTTCTTTGTTTTTCTTGTCATTTATTGTGTTTAGCGTTATAATATTTGATTGTGTAGGTTGAATAAAGAAGGTGCTTTATGCGAAGTGTATTAGTATTAGGATTTTTGTTTCTGTTTCTGGTAATTATGATACCGGTTCATTTGATTCTCTTGCTGATTGGCAAGTTTAATACGGAGCTGCGGTACCAGATTGCCAACTTTATTGTGTATTGGGCATTTCGCTGGGAATTATTTCAGGCTCAGGCGAATATAGAGGTAAAGGGAAAGGAAAATATTCCAAAAGAACCGGTTCTCTTTGTGTCGAATCACAGAAGTTATTTTGACGTGCTGGTGATGCATACTACAAGTACCAAAAGACCGGGATTTGTAGCGAAGAAAGAAATGGAAAGTTTTCCGTTATTGAATTGGTGGATGAAAGATATATGTTGTCTGTTTTTAGACCGCGATGATTTGCGGGCAGGCGTACAAATGATTAAAGATGCGACGGAGCTTATAAAACAGGGACATTCAATAGTTATTTGCCCTGAGGGGACAAGGAATCAGGGAAAGGAGATGCTGCCATTTAAAGAAGGAAGTCTGAAAATTGCTGAAAAAGCAGACTGCCCGGTAGTGCCGGTGACCCTGATTAATACGGATCAGTTGTTGGAAGCAAGACCCGGATTTGATATCAGAAAGGCAGATGTGAAGGTGATATATGGCAAGCCGTTTTATATGAAGGATCTTTCAAAAGAAGAACGGAAAAAGGCCGGTACCTATGTGCAGGAGATTATAAAAGAAACAATGCACAGGGAGACGGAAATATAATAACATGATAAGTGATAAAAAATAGGAGGAAAGCAGATGAATCCAGTTGTAATTACGGTAATCATACTTGTGGTCATTACAGGTGCTTTGTTGGCACTTTATTTTGTGGGAAACAAAATGCAGAAAAAACAGATGGCGCAAAAAGAACAGGTGGCACAGACCGCACAGCAAATGTCCATGCTGATTATTGATAAGAAAATGATGAAATTAAAGGACGCCAACCTTCCGAAGGTAGTGTTAGAACAGACTCCGAAGCGTTTTCGTAACGCTAAAGTCCCGATTGTAAAGGCAAAGGTTGGACCGCAGACCATGAATCTGATTTGTGATGATGTTATTTTTGATGATCTGCCTACTAAATGTGAAGTGAAGGCAATGGTTAGCGGAATTTATATTACAGGTCTTAAAAGCGTGCGTGGAAAGAAGCATGCAGCAAAGCAAGAACCGCAGAAAAAGAGCTTTGGTGCAAAAATGCGCCAAAAGCAGAGACAGCTGCAGAAGGAGCTTGCAGCGGAAGAAAAAGAAAAAGCCGCTAAAAAAGCTTCTAAACAGGAAGAAAAGGCGAAAAAAGAAAAAGCAAAGAAAATCACGCAGTAAGCGGGCAGATTGGAGAGATATATGTTTAAAAGCATAATAAAAGGTATGATTATAGGAATTGCCAATATAATTCCGGGGGTGTCCGGTGGAACAATGGCAGTATCAATGGGAATTTATGATAAAATGATTCATTGTGTGACGCACTTGTTTAGTGAATTTAAAAAGAGTGTTAAATTTTTATTTCCTATATTTATCGGGGCTGCGATTGGACTTGTAGGATTGTCTTTTGTTATTGAGTATTTGTTTGAACATGCACCGTTACCGACTAACCTTCTGTTCATCGGACTGATTGTCGGAGGGTTGCCTGCCATGTGGAATCGGGTAAAAGGAAACAGCATAAAGGGGGGGCACATAGTTTCGTGCCTTGTTTTCTTTGCTTTGGTTGCCGGGCTTGCAGCATTCGGAAATGGAGAAGGTACAGATGTCATGTTAAATCCCGGCATTGGAATGGCGTGCATATTATTTGCTGTTGGCGTCCTTGCATCTGCGACAATGATTATTCCGGGAGTATCCGGTTCCATGATTTTATTGTTGATTGGATTTTATAATCCGATTGTGGCTGAGATTAACAATTTTATTCGTGCTTTGGTTGCTTTGGATATGGCAGGATTAAGGAGAGGTTTTGCCTTGTTTATTCCATTGGGAATAGGTGTTATAGTAGGTATATTCGGTATTGCGAAGGTGATTGAGATTGTGTTTGAAAAGTTTCCTCTTTATGCTTACTGGGCAATTATTGGTTTGATAGTGGCTTCTCCGGTTGCAATACTACTGCTTAGTGGATTTGGGACTATATCCGCAGGCAGTGTGCTTGCCGGTGTGGTATGCCTTGCGGTGGGGTGTGCAGCGGCATATAAGCTTGGGGAGTAGTGTACTGACACGTTGATAATTAGGCAAACCTACTTGTCTATTTGTCTATCTGCTACGTTGGATTTTCTAGCCGTAGCCACCGCTACGCCGTCGAAAATCCGCCTTGCAGATGGACAAATATCCTGCGTAGTTTTACCAAATAACAATGTGTCAGTACACTAGAATTACATTCAATAAAACCAGGGAATGGAGGTATGAACTGTGATTAAGATTTACCGTACAGAAAACAGCAAAATCGGCGAACTGAATGAAATGGAATCAGGTTCCTGGATACAGTTGACGGATCCTACCCCGGCAGAACTGGAACTGGTTTCAAAAAAGTTTGATATAGATATAACGGATGTTCGTGCCGCTTTGGATGCAGATGAGAGTTCACGTGTAGAAATTGAAGACGATTATACACTTATTTTGATTGATATTCCGATTATTGAGATTCGTAGCGATCAGAAAGCATATACTTCTATTCCTCTTGGTATAATGCTGATGGATGATTATCTGATTACTGTATGTGCTGAAAAGAGTCCAGTATTAGAATATTTTGTAAACTCCATTGTCAAAGAGTTTTCTACAAAAAAACAGATGCGGTTTATTTATCAGATACTGTATCGTACCTGTATGGTGTACCAGCTTTATTTGCGTAATATTGATGACCGCAGGACAGAAATTGAGTCCCGCGTGCAGGAAGATATGGAGGAGGAGGACTTAGTTGCTCTTCATGAGCTGGAATCTACGCTGGTATACTTTGCAACCTCTCTTCGTGCAAATGGAGTGGTTATTGACAGACTGTCCCGTTACAGCCGTGTGCGGCAGTTCCCTGAGGATAAGGATTTGTTGGATGATGTGCGGGTGGAAAATGGACAGGCTATAGAGATGACGATTATTTACCGTGATATTATTCAGGGTACAAGGGAGTTGCTTTCCAATATTATTAATAACAGGTTAAATAATGTGATGAAATATCTGGCGGCGATTACGATTGTCATGGCGATTCCCAATATTATCTCGGGATTTTATGGGATGAATGTGGCTTCAAAGTGGGTGCCGTTATATGATACACCCTTTGGTTTTATTATTATCTGTGTGGCAACCATGATTATATGCTTAACGGTTTTGAGAATATTGAAAAAGAAGAAAATGCTGTAGTGTTTGCTATGATTTCTGTATATATTTTGGGAGAAAATGAATTGTATAATGGGGCATATAGAAAATATAATCTATATGCTCCATTTTTGTCACGAATTCTTTTTGGTTGAATGTCAAAGTATGCAAACTGTGCCTGAAATGCTACCAACTGTGCCACCCTACTTGTAAAAAAATAAAAATCAGTTATTATGAAGATATAAGAAAGTGATTATATATTGCTTTGAAACTCATTTTATAGAAGGTGATTTGTTATGATAAGAATTGCAATATGTGATGATGATAAACAGATGACAGGTGAGCTTGAAAATATTATAGGGCAATGTGCAGAAGAATTGACTGTAAAACCAGAGATTGATATATTCTTTGACGGAAAGAAATTAATTGAACATATTGAAAAGCAGCAGACAGAGTATGACATTATATTTCTTGATATCGAAATGAAACAGCTAAACGGAATGAAAACAGCACAATGGATACGGGAGCGGGATCGATTTATTTTGTTGGTTTTTGTCACAAGCCATTCGTGTTATGCATTAGAGGCTTATGAGGTGCATCCGTTTCAATTTCTTGTAAAGCCATTAGTTGAAAGGACTGTGAGAAAATGTTTTGAACAGGCATATGAGCTTATTATGGCTGACGAACAGTTTTATGAATTTTATTCGAAGAAGGAATACTATCGAATTTTCGTACAGGACATCATGTATTTTGAAAGTCAAAAGCGTATTATTAATATACATATGAAAGATGGGACGATTCTCAAGTACTATGATACGATTAACAATATTGAGAATAAACTTCAGGAAACAAAGGCAGAATTTTTGCGTATTCATCAATCCATTCTGGTAAATTCAAGGTATGTTTTTCACAAGGCATTTGACCATGTGGAATTAACAGATAAAAAGATATTGACGGTAAGTGAGGACAGAAGAAAAGAATTAAATGCATTCTATGTAAAAGCAGCAGAAAAGAAACTAAAGGAGCAGTAAGTGACGGATGAAGACAATAGTAGAAAACATTTTAATAGAAGGTTTGTATTCTGTTGTTGTACTGGAATATTTCAGGACATTTTATGAGAAAAAGAATATTCGGGGGATACTTTTTTATATTTGGGGTATCAGTCTGACAGGACAAATTATTGAAAATAATATTTTAATTAATTTTCCCGGTTATATAAAAACTTTTACAAGTATACTTTCATTGGTGATTTTCAGCTGCTTTTTTGTGGGTAGCATTGGAGGGAAGATAGTTTTTGCTGTGCTTTATGGTGCTATTGGCACTTTATGTGAGATTTTAATTGGTATTATTTTTGTTTCACAGGGTATATCTGTTGAAAGGAATGCAAATATAGGGTTGTTATTGGCAGATATATCTGTACTGATTTTAGTAAAGGTGTTACAATGTTTCTTTCATGATACCGTAATTAGGCAGCTTTCATGGAAAACAAGTGTGAAACTAATGCTGCTCCCCATCGGAAGCTTATTTCTTGCATATTATGTTTTTAATACAGAATATGCGCTTGCAGGCACGTCTTTTAATGCAACTTCATTTTTATGTATAGGTATTATTTTCGTTATTAATTTTGTTGTATTTCATCTGTATATTCAGCTTTCAGAAAATCTGGAGTTAAAACGAAGAACTTCTGTATATGAAAAGGAGTTCCTGCTGTTAGACCAGCATATCAAAGAGAAAGAAAATGTAATGCAGGAATTTCGTAGAAGGAGGCATGATCTGAAGCATCAAATGTCCGGATTGTTGAGATTGCTGGAACAAAAACAATATGGACTTTTGGAATCCAGTTTAAAGGAATTGGCAGAATTACAGAGGTTAGAAGGTTTTACTATTGCCAATACAGATAATTCCATAGTTAATACCCTTGTGAACTACAAATATGAAACTGCTAAAAGCCAGGGCATCGATTTTCGGGTGCATTTGGATATTCCGGACAGACTGCCCTTTGCAGATGGAGATTTGTGCGTAGTTTTAGGGAATGCGCTGGATAATGCGATAGAAGCAAACCTTCGTGGAACGGTGAGGAATCCATATGTTAATTTGAAAATGTCTTATGACGGAGATGTTCTTATCATCATCATAGAAAATGCTTTTGATGGAAAAATAAAAGAAGGAAAAAAGGGTGAACGCCTTACCAGAAAGCCGGATTGTGATAACCACGGGATTGGAATCAGTTCTATGAAAAGTGTTGTAAAAAAATATTATGGATTTTATGATGTAAAGATAAATGATAATATATACAAATTAAACTTATTGCTGTATGGCGCAAAAAACGGTTTGAAAAGGGACTGAAAGGTCCCTTTTTTAGTGCATTAATTTAAGATATAGAGGAAAAGTTACAAGATACTTCGATTTTTTTACAAGAGGACAAAAAAGAAAGAAAAATTTGTTAATATTAGAAAAAAATGTAAGAGGTTGTATGTATGAATGGAGGAAGATTAAGAGGGGCTGTTTTGGCAAATTGTATGGCAATTTTTGCAATTGTATTTTCTTACATTAGTGCATATGCAAAATGTTTTTTCGTTTTTCATCAACCGGAAAAACCAGATTTAAGTAAGCTGAGAAGATTTTAATGGAAGAACTTGCAAACCAATTGACAAATTACATATTGACGAAAAATGTAATAAAAGAAGAGGATTATGAAATTTACCGGTATGGATTCCAAGTGGGGATGGAGTTATCACTTTGCATTTCAGTATGTATTATTGCCGCAGGATATATGAGAATGCTGCCGGAATGTACACTGCTAATGGCTGTGCTTTTTTTACAGAGGGCATATGTGGATGGATTACATATGAAAAAATTCTGGTCCTGCTTTCTTCTGTCTGTCGGAGTAATTCTGTGCGGTTTGGCAATTGTTAAGTTGGTTTTGCTGCCCGATGTGGCAGTATGTATATCAGCACTGCTTTGTCTTTTGGCGGTGGAACGGCTGTCTGATTTGTATGTTATCAATGATGCGGACACTGACGCAATGATGTATTATTTCAGGCAGAAAAAAAGGGTATTTATCTTAGTTACATTTTTGTTGATTGGTCTATTTGATGTTCATTATAGCAGGGGACTGTTGATAATACTTTATGCAGAGGTTGTTATGCTGGTTTCCACATTTGCCGGATTTTGTAAAAAACACATATACCATAAGAAAAAGGAATAGGAATAAACATGAGATATACATTTGTAAAACAACATGATGCGACAGACTGTGCGGCAGCGTGCCTTGCCATGGTCTGCCTGCATTATAGAAAAGAAACCACCATTACCCGGTTAAGGGACATGATGGGAACAGATTTGAAGGGAACCAATCTGCTGGGACTGGATAAATGTGCATCTTCACTTGGGTTTATCACGCAGGCGGTAAGGGTTGACAGGGAGGGCTTTTTAAGCAAATACACCCTGCCTGCCATTGCAAATGTGATTACAAAAGAAGGGATGACACATTTTGTTGTCGTCTTTAAAATAACAAAAAAATATGTGGTGGTGGGTGATCCGGCAAAGGATTTAATGCGGCTGGAAATCGACGATTTTTATAAAAACTTTACCGGCGCAATGCTGATATTAAAGCCCAATAACAACTTTGAAACAGGGAAATTAAAGAGTGAGAAGATATTCAACCGGTATATTGCCCTGTTAAAGCCCCAGATGCGGCTGTTTGCCTATGGAATACTTGCTTCACTGCTGATGACAATATTGGGAATTGTGTCTTCTGTATTTAATAATGTATTATTTGACGAGATACTTCCCTATAAGCAGGAAAATGTGTTAAAGCTTGTTATCATAGTATTTCTTGGAATCAATATTACCCAGGTGGTTGTGGGTTTTATAAGGCAGTGGATGATGATGCATTTATCCATTAAGATTGATATACCGTTAATGCTGGGTTATTTTAAGCACATTTACCGGCTGCCAATGAGGTTTTTTGCTACAAGGAAGACCGGGGATATTACTACAAGGTTTTCTGATGCGTTTACGATTAAGGATGTGTTTACAAATATTGCACTTACATTGATACTGGATATCGGAATGGCGCTGATTACAGGTGTTATCCTGTTCCGTATGAACAGTTCGCTATTTGCAATTATTGTGTTTATGACCATTATAAGCATTCTTTTGGTATTTATTTTCAAGCAGCCTTATAAAAAGATTAACGAGGAACAGATGCAGCAGTCAGCGGTATTGAATTCCCAAATCATTGAGGGGCTGCGTGCTGTGGAGACTATTAAGGGAAATGCCAATGAAGAGGTGGAGCTTGACCAGATAGAGCGGGAATATATACGTTCTCTGCGGATTAGTTATAAAGAGGGGATGCTTTCCAATGTGCAAAGTGTAATATCCGACCTGATATCTTCTGCCGGAAATCTTGTCCTTATGTACTTTGGGATTATGGAGGTGCTAAAGGGAAACATCACCCTTGGGAGTTTCATGGCATTTAATACGCTGGCGGGCTATTTTATGGAGCCGGTCGGCAATCTGGTAAGCCTTCAGTTATCACTACAGGAAGCCAATATTTCTATGAAGCGTTTTTCGGAAATCCTGGATTATGATGAGGAACAGCCGGACACGGAACAGAATATGTATGAAGATATTGAACGTATTGAAGGGGACATTGAGATAAAGCATGTGACCTTCCGGTATGGGAACCGGAAACCGGCACTGAATGATGTCAGCTTTAGGATTCCGAAAGGACAGAAAGTAGCTCTTGTTGGAGCAAGCGGAAGCGGCAAGACAACCATTGCAAAGCTGCTGCTTAAGTATTATGAACCGGAAAATGGTTTTATTACAATAGATGGTGTTGATATCAGTGAGATCAGCAACAAATCTTTAAGAAGGGCAATATCCTATGTGCCGCAGACCATAGAGCTGTTTTCAAAAAGTATTTATGACAATATCCGAGTGAGCCGGATGAGTGCAACATTAGAAGAGGTCAAGGAGGCGGCGAAAGCGGCAGATGCCCATGAATTCATTAAGAGGCTGCCTATGCAGTATTATACGTTTTTGGAAGAAGCGGGCAATGGTTTGAGCGGCGGTGAAAAACAGAGGATAGCACTTGCCAGGGCCTTCCTTAAGAAAAATGAATTCTATATATTGGATGAAAGTACAAGTAACTTAGATTTTGCAACGGAGAATATCATTTTTGATATGATTTACAATAAATTAAAAGGTAAGAGTATGCTGATTGTAGCCCACAGGCTGGCAACGGTGAAGAACTGCGATAATATAATAGTAATGGATCAGGGTTCCATCGTGGAGCAGGGGAGCCATGAGGAGTTGCTTGCATTGAAGGGCAAGTATTATGATCTCTGGGAGATGCAGCAGGGGAATTTCCAGGTAAAGGAAGAGGAGGAAGAAATACCGCTTATTCAGACGGATTTTGGGGCAGATGAGAATGAATTGTCTTATACATAGATAATATCTAAGATGCGGACCTTGAATTGTTAAGGTTTGGATAAAATTATGGTGTTGACGAAAGTTAACATAGATAACCAGTCGCGAAGGGTTAAAAATTTTAAAAAGGAGGTACATAAGCATGGAAATGTGCTATGATGGAGCACTTGTGATGCCAAGCAGCTATGCTGTGATGAGCGAGGATGAGATGACTTATGTGGAAGGAGGTGCATCAAAATTTTTGTCAAAAGGAAAATGTATAGATGCTTTAGTTGCAATAGGTATTAACTCTCCACAATTGGCAATTGCAGGAGCACTCACTTACACTTTGGCAAAATGCTTGATTAGAAAGATATCTACAATAGCTGGTCTTGCTGCTAAAGTAGTAACATTTATTTTGACATGGGCAGCTGGTCAAGTAGTTGCATTTGGCGTTGCTTTGGCACGTGGTGCACTAAATAGAGGTGTAACTGTTGGGTGGAATTGGAATCCTTTCCGTGATCCAATAGGTGTTACGGCTTCTGTGAAATATTAAGATTTTTGTCATAGTGTGCCAGTGCTTTTAATACATTGGCACACTATAATGAACACATATATATGTTATGGCAGTATAAAATATCTTATAGAAAATTGAGGTTAAAAATGAAGAATGTTATAGAAATTTTTTATGTTTCTTTAAATGTTTTGTACTATGCGGGAATTGCTTTGCTAGTGTACTTGTATGCTATAGATGATAATACTGCTATGTGGATGATAGCAGAAGGAATGGTGGTTGTTGGACTATTAAGTATCATTATTCCTGATATGTTAATTAATATTGAGGTGGGAAATATAAGTGTACCGATTGTTAGGAGTGTTATTCTTAATAAGTATTTGTTGTTTTGTATCGTTCATATGTGGTTGAATAAATATTTTCTGCTGGTCAAAGTGTTAGTCGGGATGTCTGTGTTGATAGATCTGATTTTAGAAGTGTGTTTAATTAAACAAATGAATAGTGCTTGTATATCGCTTGATGAATTTATTGAGAATTTAAATAAATTTGATACAAC
>JAIDHZ010000162.1 GCA_029052995.1 Lachnospiraceae bacterium
TAATCATCCTATGAATCCAGAATTAAAAGCCTACATCGCTGCCGAAATCTTTCCTACAAACATCTGCATATTTTTAAGATTATCGCTGCCCTCTTCATAATCCTTCTTTTCATCCTCCTGTCGGCAAAAGGCGCGAATAACCCTTGCTCCTGCAAGATTTTCCCTTGTCATCAGCAGAACATGGTCAACTGCCTTTTGTACCTTTTGATATAACGGAATTGAATACAGCATAATTCCAAATACTACAATTGACAACAACGGTATTGCCACAACAAATACCAGTGCTGCTTTTACATCTACTGTAAATGCCATTATCATGGCACCAATCACAATAAATGGAGAACGCAAAAATAGTCTTAAAAACATATTTACACCAGACTGCATCTGATTAATATCATTGGTCATTCTGGTAATCAACGTCGAGGTTCCTGCTTTATCAAGTTCTGTATAAGAAAAAGAATTTATATGTGTAAACAAATCCTTTCTCACACTTTTTCCAAATCCCACAGAGGCCTTTGCAGCAAAATACTGTGCTGTAACAGAACATATTAGTCCTATAATTCCCAATACAAACAGCACAATTCCCATTTTTATTATATATCCACTGTCCTCTTCTCTTATTCCCTTATCTACAATTGCTGCCATAACAAGAGGAACAAACAGTTCGAATCCTGCCTCCAGCATTTTAAAAAATGGCGCAATTATACTTTCCTTCTTATATTCTTTTAAATAATGCGTAATCTTAAACATAGCTGATTTCCTTTCACTGCCTGTCGGATTTTGAAAGATTTCTAATAAATCGTCCTACTTCTTTCCATGCATCTCTTGATTCCGGATACAGCAGCATACCCATCTGAAAAACATGGAACATTCCTCTATAAATATGTTCCTTAACCTTAACACCTGCCTGCCTTGCCTTATCCACTATTGTTAATGTATCACTTAAAAGCATTTCGTATTCTCCGACCTGCATAAGAATAGGAGGAAATCCGCTGTAATCTCCATTTATCGGTGAAATGTAGGGATTTGCCGGATCTGAATCTTTATAATATCCTTCTTTGTAAACCAAGGTATCCTTACTGCCTCCGAAAATAGGGTCAATGTCAAAATTTTCCTTATAGGATTCTCCGCTCTTAGTAAGATCTGTCCATGCAGACATTGTAATAATGCCTTTTGGCAGCCGTATATCATAATCCCTTAAATACAGACATAATGCCAATGCAAGCCCGCCGCCTGCCGAATCACCTGCCACAAAGATTTTATCCGGATTGTAATCCATTGTTAAAATCCATTCATAGGCAGCAAGAGCATCTTCTAATGCAGCAGGAAACGGATGCTCCGGCGCTACACGGTAATCAATTGAAAGCACATCAAAGCCCTTACTTATTTCCCTGTAAAGCCCTGCCATTGCCCGATACGTATTATGCATTTTACGGTAATAACCTCCGCCATGTAACTGCAAAATAATCCCATCGCTGGTGCTATCTGTCCCCGTCAGCAATTCCATTGTGAAATGCTCCATCTCAATCTCTTTAAGCAAAAAACCTTCCGGACATTCCCATTTTCTCTCTCTTTCATTTATACGCTGCCGCAAAAATTCCCGCCGCTGCGGTCCGCCCGGCACAGGAAAATGATTTGCAAGCTTTACAACTTTTCTTGCAGTGCGTCCTCTTATACTCACTTTGTCCCCGCTTACTTTATCTTCACCCATGCTATCCCTCTGATTTCATTCATGCTGCAAATTCTTACCTGTTACATCCCTGCCCATTTGACATTACACATGAAACCTCCGCTTCATTTCCCTGGAAAATTCCCTATCACCAAATATAATCGTTCCAAGCAGGTAAATACCCGATACACCGACACAGACTACCGGAAGAACAATATTTTCAATTCTTCCCACGAAATAAAGGCTGATAATACCCACACTAAAAAGTGTAATCATCAAAAGCAGAAGCGTATAACTGTACCAGTGCTGGCGGTTCAGCATCATCAAAAAAAACACAATAGCATCCCCAAATAAAATCACACCGGGAATCGCCCACTGCAAAGACCAGCCCTGCATTCCCGCAAAATAATCTATTCCATATAAAAGTGCAATGGTAAAGGACAACTGCAGCCCAATCTTTGTGGCATATCCCGCATCATGCCGAATCCAGTATACCATGGATAAATAGATATACACCATAGAAGCCCCACTGATTCCCGACCACCAAAAATGCGGTGTCGTAAGATAATTAACAGCAACCAGTGCAATTTCTGCTATAATAAAGAAAAACAAAATCAGTTTCATGACAAAGGAGAGCCTTTTCGCCCTTTTACGCACATCCGGATATGGCGCCCCCTTCTTTGAAAATCCAGAAATACTGTCCATATCCTCTTTTGTCATTTCATCTAAAACACTATGGCAAAGCAGGCATACATCAATATCATCATAAACCGCTACATTGCAGTGTCTGCATTTATTCATCTTTTCATCCCCATTTCATTCATAATAAACCCCGTTGCTCTCTACTGCCACGGAAACACCATCCTTAGCTATAAGCTGAAAAAATCTTTTCTGAATTGATAAATCTAAAAGCACAGAACTGAAGGTAAAGACTAATGTCCCATTATAAGAACAGATTCCACCCTTTATATTCTGTCCCTTTGACATGGAAAGCGTTGTGTAAAAATGTTCCACATACCGTCTATAGGGTTCTTTTAACTCAATATTTCCGATGTTAGTCACAGTAGCCGATGTTGCCCTTGCGGAAGTACCATATACAAATTTTAATGCAAGACTCTTTATAAAAAGCGGCACAGCCCTCAAAATCCAGTTTTTCTCATTCGATACATTGTAAGATAAAATATTATTGAGATTTTCCGGTGTAATCTGCCGTTTTAAATCAGCCGACACAATATCCATTACTTCCACTAAGCTATATTGCTCCTTTTCCGGTTTAAAGTTTGCCGATACCATGGCAAAAAAATTTTTCATGGTATGGGAATCATAATAGGGTCTTAAATTCACCGGTACACAGCAGCTAATGGGAAGCTTAGAGGGCTGCTCCTTTAAATATTCCTTATAAATGCAATACACAAACATGCCCACCAGATACTGGTTAATCGTTACCCCATATTTCTTTGCCGCCGCTTTTAACTGGTCGACAGGAAAATATCCATGCACAACTCCCATTTCTCCTTTAGGCAGTTTTTCACCGGTTAAGCAAAGCGCACGCTCTGACTTATATACCTTCTCATGGCTCTTCTTAAAATTCTTGACATAACTATCCTCCTTGTCCAAAAAAATTCCGGAGGAAATTTTATCCTTTTCCGTTTTCATAATTTCAGGATGTTTTAGCCTAAGGTACTGATAGATTAACTCCTTTAAGAAAATGATACCACCGGCACCATCTGTCAGGGCATGAAACACCTCTAAATTAATCCTGCACTTATAATAGGTCACCCGGAACATATAATGATTGTTCCTGCTTTTATCAATATAGGCTCCGGGACTTGAATATTCTTCCCTGACAATCGGTGCCGGTCTTGTATTCTCCTCAAAATAGTACCAGAAAAAACCCATACGAAGACGCATACGGAAAATCAAAAACTGGGGCAATACCCGGTTTAATGCCTCCTGTAATACCACCCTGTCAACCTCCTCCGAAAGAGTCACGGAAATCCGGTATACATTTGTCATATCCTCATTAGCAATTACCGGAAAAAGATTGGCTGTATTATCAAGCTTGTCCCATGCAGGCTGCACATTTTTTAATTTTTTTTTAGCTATTCGGCTCTCTGCTACTTTCTTTTCTTTATTGCCCATACTTTAAATTCCTTTAATTTTCATTTATATCTTAGATTGTCCATAAAGATACAATATATATTG
>JAIDHZ010000163.1 GCA_029052995.1 Lachnospiraceae bacterium
AGAGGTGTATTAGAGACAGATGTATATGTACGGGGGATTGACGAAGTGGGGATGTATGTATTCAAAACCATGATAATGCCGGTGCTGATTGTGGCTGTTGTCCTCTTCACAATAATATTATCGTATATATTGCTTCTGACTGTCAGAAGACGAAATATTCTATCTTTACTTGGGGGTGCTAAGCTATGATAAAGCTCACAAATGTTAATAAATTATATAAAGGGGAAACCTATTCCATCAAGGCGTTAGATGATATATCTTTATCTGTCAGTGAAGGTGAATTTTTATCTGTTATGCGAAGAAGTGGTTCCGGAAAGACAACACTGTTAAACCTTCTGGGTTTTTTGGATGTATTAACAGAGGGAGAATTCATGTTTATGGGAGAGGATGTGTCCCGGCTCTCTCCAAGGCAGCTTTGGAAATATAGGAAGAATCATATAGGGTTTATATTCCAGCATTTTGCATTAATTGATCATTGTACGGTATATGAAAATGTAGCGCTGCCATTAAATGCAGGAGGAATTTCTAAAAAAGAGTGTAAAAAGAGGGCATGCGAATCCTTAGAACAGCTTGGGATATCGGATTTAAAAGATAAATACCCAGGTCAGATATCAGGAGGACAGAAACAGCGGGTGGCGATTGCAAGAGCACTTGTGGGAAGACCAAAACTGATTTTGGCAGATGAACCCACAGGGGCATTGGATTATAATACGGGATTGGAATTAATGGATATTTTTGAACAAATTCATAAAACGGGAAAAACCATAATAATGGTTACACATGATAAAAATATTGCGCAGTGTACGGAAAGAATCATTACTATTGAAGATGCAAAATTAATAAGCGACTGCCGCTAAAGATGTAATGCCGTTGTTTAATCAATATCATATTGGAAGGGGAATGATAATGAAAAATAAGAAGCGATTAAAAAAGTATCCGGCTGTAATTTTAGCTGTTTTGATTTTGACAGGAATCGTATTTTGGATATTATGGAACAAAAAAACAGACTGGTATAATGCAGTACAGGTTTATGGACCCTTAAATATTATGGAAATGGATAAAGATATAACAAGCAATGAATCCGGTACTTCTTACGAAATACAAGCCGGGAATGATTTTAAATTAACGGGCGAGCTGTTCATAACAGAAGGCTCGGTGAAAATAACATACAGCATAGATGGCAGGCTTTTATCAGAAGAGGTATATTCGAAAGGAAATCATACGTTTGAAAGCGATCCCTACTCGGGACAGGAAGGTAAGCTCAGTATTATATGTTCGCCGACAGATGACGTAGGAGGAACCTATAATTTATGTGTGTTTACACGAAAAACAGTTTTTAAGAAAATAGCAGATGCAATTAGAGAAAATTTTTTGTAGTTATCAGGAGTGCCTATGTTAAAAAGCGATTTTACCCAAGTTCTTTGAAAAGGGTATTGGTGATGAAATGTTACCAACTGAATACAGCAGAAACGAAGGAGGGAAGATCGAGTCGCAGAAAAAGGCAGATGCCCCCATAGGACTACCGATAGACGGTTAGCCCGGTTATTAAACGTCAAAATAGCCGCTTAGTTTTCCAGACTGGGGCGGCTATTTCTGTGTCTTGTTACTATCCTTACCGATAGAGTATCCTATTCCGAAGCAGGTCAAGCCAAAGCTTAACACTGCCATAAGTCCTAAAATATCCATTGGCTTAGCCCTCCTTTCCTAGATTCCCTTGCGGGTTTCTATGTAAGTTGTATTTTATAATATAAAGGATTGAGTTGGGTGGCAAAATCATGTTAGAATATAGATAATACTATTGGAGGTACTTGATATGACAAATGTTTATAAAAAAGGATTATTTTGTGCTTTGATTATTGTATTGGGCATTTTGCTGCAGGGATGTGGTAAGCAGAAAATACAGGAATCGGATGAGATGATATCATCGGAGGATGTGACGTATGAAGGGGAAGATATTGTTTTACAAGGGTTAGATGGAGATGTGGTGCAATGCAGCTTGAAGGATGAGTTTCTATATATTCTTACCCGGCAGGAGAATGCATCTCATTTGTATAAAGCTGCGAC
>JAIDHZ010000164.1 GCA_029052995.1 Lachnospiraceae bacterium
GGCAGCTCCATAATTACTTTAAGAGGTTTGGCTTATGGGATACGATTATGAGAATTTTAAGCAGGATGTCTACAAACTGATTAATATTAACTTGACCTTATATAAAGAAAGGCAGATGAAAAGAAGAATTGAGTCCTTGATGTCGAGAAATAAATTCAAGAATTTTTTGGATTATTTTAATGCTTTAAAAAAGGATGACAGGCTTTTAAGTGAATTTGTCAGCTATCTGACAATTAATGTTTCGGAATTTTATAGAAATCCCAATCAATGGATATTATTTGAAAACAAAATTATTCCTTATTTGATTGACAGGTTTGGAAAAAGACTCCGCATATGGAGTGCAGCCTGTTCAACAGGTGATGAACCGTATACGATTGCTATGATTTTGGAAAAACATTTACCTGTTGAACAAATTAAGATATATGCAACTGACATTGATGAGGATGTGTTAAGATATGCAAGGGAAGGGTTTTATGCGGAAAGAAGCTTGGAAAGACTGCCAAAAGAACTTTTAAAAAGACATTTTATAAAATCAGAAAAAGGATACCGGATTAATGATAATATCAAACGGTGTGTTGAATTTAGTAAACACAATCTTCTTGAAGATAAGTACCCGGGAGATATACATATGGTTGTATGCCGTAATGTAGTTATCTATTTTACTGACGAGGCAAAGAATTATGTGTATAGTAATTTTAACAGGACTCTGGTACAGGATGGTATATTGTTTATTGGCAATACAGAGCAGATTATTCATGCAGATGAGCTTGGATTTTCTGCCATGGAATCATTTTTTTATCAGAAGATGTAGATGGAGCTTTATAAAAGGGAGGACAGGATTTTTTTAATATAATTTTCCTGTTGTTCATGGTGTGCAGAGAGAAAGCTTTCGAGTAACAGAAAGCTTTCTTTTGATTTTAATTCCATTCGAAAGGTTTCCTTGCATTTGCTATCTGTGCATGGGATAAAATTACCGGTTTGTTTTATATAGCATGTATCTTTTGATGCCTTTATTTTGTTGGAGGACTCTACATAAGCGGCGACACTTTTGTGGATAGCCATGTCTTCCTTTGGAAGGTAATAATAATCTTTATGGTTGGCAAAAAAATGCTTTAATGTTGTATATGTAATAGGAATCTGAAGCAGTGCTGTATTCTCAAATGCATTTATATAAATACCGTTTTTGGTGTATGTAAGGCGTCGTGGAAGGGAATAAGCCGGTGTGGTTAAAAAAGAAATGGTAAGCCTGTGGTCATCAGACTGGATTTTCAGGCTTTCTATTGTTAATTGTTCCATAAACTGTTTATAATTCAATATAGTGCTGATTAGGGGCATACCAAGTAAATCGTCATGGTTATGGAGCAAAAGATACTGTTCTGATTTTTCGTCTGGTCTTGCCACATAACGCTGGTAAATTTTAATAAGCTCTTTTCCGGTATATGTATCTGTTCTGTGAATACCAAGATATTGTTCAATCGACACCTGTTTCATGTTATCAAGGCCTAATAATGTTTTGTAAGACCGGATTTCTTTGTAGATATCAATTTGAACCAAATTATTTATGGTGTCGAGTGATATACCACTGATACCTGCTTTTTGATTCAGATATGGAAGGTCAAAACCTGAACCATTAAAGTGAACAAGTGCGGAAAAAGATTTGCAAAATGTATGAAAGTCCTTTAAAAGCTCTGTTTCACTGTAGCCATCTTCATTGAACCATTGGCGGATTTTTACTGTATGATTTTCATACCATAATGCACCTATTAAATATAGAGTTGTATTTTTTGCTGCAAATCCTGTTGTCTCAATATCAAAAAATAGTATTTTATCTTGAGGCGCTTGATTTAGGATATATTCAGGTATATTGAATTTTTTGCTTGTCTCTGTATAATCAATTATTTTCATAAAAGTTACCTCATTTAAAAACATCAATTCTATCATAGCATAATATTAAAGAATGTGCTATAATTAATATTGGGATTTGGTCTTTTTGAGAATAGAAATTAAGACTAATAGAATGGATGAGATTATATGATAGGATATATAAAGGGAACAATTGAAGGAATATTATCTGACAGTGTATTACTTGAGAATAATGGAATTGGTTACAGGGTGTTTACATCAGGCATGGTGATATCGCAGATTTCAGGATTGCATGAGTTGATGACGTTTTTTACTTATATGCATGTCAGGGAAGACGAAATTTCATTGTTTGGATTTCCTACAAGGGAAGAGTTAAATGCTTTTCAGCTGTTGCTGGGCGTAAATGGAATCGGTCCCAAAGCTGCTTTATCTATTCTATCCGTGCTTTCTGTGAATGATTTAACACTTGCTGTCATGGCAGAAGATACAAAGTCAATTACAAAGGCGAATGGTATAGGTGTAAAGGGTGCAAACCGTGTAATTATGGAATTAAAGGATAAATTAACTCTAGATGATGCATTTGGAGCAGAAAAGACGGAGAATGCAGTGTCACGGGGAACTGCAGTTGCGAAGAGTGACAGTATACAGGACACAATATTGGCATTGGCTAGTCTGGGATATTCGGAGTCTGATGCGATAAAAGCAGTCAGGCAAATCCCGGATGCAGATCAGATGGAAGCAGATGTGTTACTTAAGCAGGCATTAAGGAAGATGATATAGCAATACGATAGATTAGGAGCATTAGCATTGGATAGAATAATAAGTACTCAGATTCTTCCTGAGGATGTGAAAATTGATAATAATTTAAGACCGGCTTTATTGGTGGATTATATTGGGCAGGAAAAAGCAAAAAACAATTTGAAAGTTTTTATAGAGGCGGCAAAAAACAGAGGAGAAGCCTTAGACCATGTTTTGCTTTATGGTCCACCGGGTCTTGGTAAGACTACTATGGCTTCTATTATTGCAAATGAGCTTAACAGTCATCTAAAGATTACTTCTGGTCCGGCTATTGAAAAACCCGGAGAATTAGCTGCAATTCTTAACAGTCTTAACGAGCATGATGTATTATTTATTGACGAAATCCATCGTCTTAATCGCCAGGTGGAGGAAGTGTTATATCCCGCAATGGAGGATTTTGCAATAGATATTATGATTGGCAAGGGGCAGGCGGCAAGAAGTATTAGATTGGATTTACCACATTTTACCCTTGTAGGTGCCACCACCAGAGCCGGAATGCTTACGGCGCCGTTAAGAGATCGGTTTGGTGTTGTGAATCGTTTGGAATTTTATACCAATGAAGAGCTTTGCCAAATTGTTTGCCGCTCAGCACAGGTGATGGATATAACGATTGATAATGCAGGGGCATTAGAAATTGCTGCAAGATCCCGTGGAACTCCAAGGCTTGCAAACCGTTTATTAAAAAGAGTCAGAGATTTTGCAGAAGTGTCATATGACGGATATATTAGTGAAGTAGTAGCAAAAAAGGCATTAGACCGTTTGGAAGTGGATTCATTTGGACTTGATCAGATTGACCGTAATATTATTCTTACAATAATTGAGAAATTCGATGGTAAGCCGGTAGGACTGGATACTTTGGCAGCTGCCATTGGCGAAGATGCCGGAACTATAGAAGATGTGTATGAACCATATTTGATTCAGAATGGTCTGATTTCAAGAACACCGAGAGGCAGAGTAGTAACAAGTAAGGCATATCAACATTTTGGGCTAGAACAAAAACCATGAGTATGGTATAATATGAACACTTAGCAGGCGTATTTTGCCTGCTTATGTGTGTATCTGTGTTCCCTATTGAATGTGTGAAGCACATGAATAATGACAATAGATAAGAGGAGAATAACAATGGCAAATAAAAATGATATTCCGGTAGTGATTAATGTGTCTCTTATACAGATCT
>JAIDHZ010000165.1 GCA_029052995.1 Lachnospiraceae bacterium
CGGTTATTCCCCGCAATTATAATTTTAACAAAACTTATCGTTTATTATAACTGAAAAATGACTATTTTATAAACCAAGAAATGTGATTCTGATTGCAAAGAACATAGAAAATGGGTAAACTGAAATAAGAGAAATCCGGCAGAAAGGAGCAAGCACATGGGTGTTTATCTTAATCCAAAGAATAAAGGTTTTTGGGAGTCAACTCGTTCTGAAATATATGTGGATAAGACAGGGTTTATTGCGTGTACAAATAAGTGTTTAAATACAGAACAAAAATATATCTGTGTCAGTAGACCACGGCGTTTTGGAAAATCTATGGCACTGAAAATGCTTGCCGCTGTTTTGGAACAGATTTATGCAGATACAGATAAGCAATTTATATTCCTGATTGATGAATGGGATTGTGTAGTGCGTGAAAGGCAGGAATCAGACGAGCTTCAGAAGAATTATCTTGATTTTTTGCGTAACCTTTTAAAGGACCGGGTATAGTTTGAATTTCCACCTCTAATTGGGAATTTTATAGCAAAAAAACTTTATTTTTAGATTTATATAAAAAACATTGGATATACTACATTAAGAAAACATACCTGCAATGTTATGTTTTAATTCAAATATAATAGAGGAAAGGAATTTTACCATGAATAAACTAAAACCATTTATTCTGCCACTTGCTGTCTTATCTGTATTCACTCTGACAGGATGCGGGAATCAAGACAATACATCCTATAATAAACTGGAAGAAAGGGTAGAACAACTTGAACAGGAGGTTGCTTCACTGAAAAAAGCATCGACAGACAATTCCATAAACAACGTTGATACTGCCGATTCCGCTGACAACACTGCTGATACACCTGCTGACACTTCCAAAAATTCCACAACTGACACTATAGAATCTCTCACAAAAGCAGTAGATGAAGTAACTGCAAAGGCAGATTCTGCCACGCCATCCGGAAATACAGATGAGAAGACAACACAATTTTTCAACCTAAAAGATGAACTGGACTTAATTGACCAACGTCTGGATTCCTACGAGGATTATATTGAATCCCAATATAAACAAGGTAATCATTCTTATGATGATTATAGAAGCCAGAAACGAACACTAAAAGAACTGGAAGATAAATTAGATGCGTCAGAAGATAAACTAGAGCGGACTTTTAGAATAGATGACTAGTGTAGCGTCTCACTTTGAACCCGCAATATTATAATCTGTTCAGATACCGCTGTATGTTTCCGCATTTCTACTATTCCTCAAACATCCTTACTACCTGCAAGAAAAGCAGCCCTATTCTTCCGAAAAGAGACATAATAATAGAAAACTCCCACCACATCTGCAAAAAACCATCCAATGGGGATCGCTGCCCAGATTCCTGTCACTCCAATCGAAGAAATCCCTGAGAGCACATATGCCAGCACGACTCTGGTTCCCAAGGAACAGACAGTAAGAATAACAGACATTCCGGGCTTTTCAACTGCTCGGTAATAGCCATAGAGCATAAATAAAAGTCCGATCCCAAAATAAAAAGCAGCCTCAATCCGCAGATAATCTACACCTGCCTGGATGACCTTAACATTTTCTGAATCAATAAAAATACCCATCAGCGGCTTTGCAAAGAAACAAATAAACAGGCTAATCACTACACAAAACACAAAAACACAGATAACAGAATTCTTTATTCCTTTCCAAATCCGTTCTTTTTTACCTGCTCCGTAATTTTGTGCCACAAAAGTAGAAAATGCATTTCCAAAATCCTGTACCGGCATATAGGCCAGTGTATCAATTTTTACTGCCGCTGCAAATGCCGCCATTACCACTGCTCCAAAACTATTTACCAACCCCTGTACCATAAGAATTCCAAAGTTCATCACCGATTGCTGAAGACATGTCAGAAAAGAAAAGCTGAAAATATCTTTTAAAATACCCTTTTCCCAATGCATATGCCGTTTCCTCACCCGTAATACTGGAAAACAGCAATAATAATACACTGTAATTCCAATTCCCGATACAAACTGGGAAATAACCGTTGCTGCTGCCGCTCCCTGAACTCCCCATTTATATACCACGACAAAAAGAAAATCCAGAAGGATATTCAAAATGACAGAGACTCCCAGAAACATCAGCGGAATCACGGAATTCCCAACTGCCCGCAGCAGGTTTGCAAAAAAATTGTAAAGAAAGGTTGCCGTTATACCCGCAAAAATACACACCAGATAATCTTTCATTAAACCCTGTATTTCAACGGGTACCTGCAAAACCTTAATCAGCCAATTAATAAGTACAAAAACGCAAACATTTAATGCGACTGTCAGGGCTCCAATAAATAAAAAGGATTGAAAAATGCCTTTGTTCAGACTTTCATAATCCTTTCTTCCAAACCGGATTGCAAAATAGACACTGCTTCCCATACAAAGCCCTATTAATATGGATGTCAAAAATGTCATCAGTGTATAAGAGGAGCCTACTGCTGCCAATGCATCCGGACCAAGAACCTTCCCGACAATAATCGTATCAACTATATTATATAATTGCTGTAACACATTTCCTAACATAAGGGGAAATGCAAATTTTAACAATTGTACCGTAATATTTCCTGATGTTAAATCATAATTCATTGTGATATCCCCATCTTACTACAGAATTTTACTGCATTCTGTCTTATAGGCTATCGTAAAATCCGGTTCCTGTCAATGCACTGTTTTACTATGTTCTTCTTCTGTTGTTTTTATTTTTTCTTATTTTGCTTTTTAAACATATCCCTGTTTAACTCCTTTTCTACCGTACACATTCCTTTTACAAACTCTTTTATGATTGGATATTGCCTTTTTACCTCATAAAGTTTCCCACTTACCATTGCATCGATTCTTTTCATGTTCTCAGTCTCCAATAGTCTTTGCTATATTATATTCATCTGTTCCTGCATAATATCCATACGGCAAATGGCATTTCCTTTTTCTACAAAACGGGTTTCATACTCTGTCATAATATTGCCTTTAACATATTCAGAATGGTGAAGGTCAAATGTATGATTTAATAATTTCCAATTTGGAGCAAGCTCTACCTGTTCTAATGAAAAATTAAATAAATCCCGGTTATCAGTCTTAAAAATTACATGTCCTTTGGCTACAAGAATCTGCTCATACCGATTTAAAAACTGTACTGAAGTAAGCCTCCTTTTTGCGTGGCGATCCTTAGGCCACGGATCAGAGAAATTCAGATAAATGCCCGCCACTTCTCCTTTCTCAAACACCTCAACAATATTTTCAGCCTCCATCCTTATAAAAAAAAGATTGGAAAGATTCTCCTCTGCCTGCTTTTCTAATGCCCGTACCAGAACAGAAGAATATTTTTCAATACCAACATAATTGTTTTCAGGATGCTGTTTTGCCAGTTCCATAATAAACTGCCCTTTTCCCATTCCAATCTCTATGTAAACAGGATGGTCATTTCCGAATATCTCACTCCATTTTCCCTTACAATCTGTTTCATTTTTTACTGTAAATGGGCTGTTTGCAATATCATCTCTCGCCCCCGGCACATTTCTAAGTCTCATCTTTATTCCTCCAAATTTCTTTTAGTCTATTTTCTTGAATTTTCATAGTAAATAATATAACGTAAGAGTAATTACCTCCCAAACTGTCCATGGGTATCTCCCGTTATGTAAATCAGGCCACCATCCTTTCCGGATGTTCACCGTCCGGCAGATACCCTAATTATACCATATCTTCACTGCATTTTACCTAAAATCTTTTCATAAACATCCCCATATTTCCAGCTCACTTCCAGCCTGTCCTCACCCATCACCTTTGTGCTTGCGATCAGAGCCGTCATCACTTGCTTATCATAGGTTTCCAGATGTAGGTACTCCCTCTTCCCCGCTTCCTTCAAATTTCACCTCATGAAGGACACCCTTGCTCTTGGCTATACACTTCCCACTACCAGGGCGTGTTACGGATTTTCACTGATTAGATTGCGCCCATACCGGGCGCACCAAAAAGAAAGAGTGACATTTGTCACTCCTTGTTCTCCCTGCTTGCACGATATTCTTTTGTCAAAAGAAATGGCAGATACACTATCAGATAAATGCAAATACTAATCAAAGTAGACCGCCACTCCCAGACAACATCAGATGGTGATGCGGCAAACAGAGCAGATCCTACATTATTATTGATAAAATGCATAATTGCAACAGCCCAAATATTATGCGTCCTCATATATACCCATCCAAAGAAAATACCCATTCCGACACAACCGGCAAGCTGTACTAAAATACTTTGCAAGCTAGTCTGGGGACTATAATAAAATAAATGGATAGGCAAATGCCATATCCCCCATAGCAATCCCAACACTATTACACCTTTCCTTAGTCCGAATTTCCTTTGCATAACAGGCTGTAAAAAATATCTCCATCCATACTCCTCACCGAAAAAGGCAGTAAAACTCAGTAAAAAATTCAATGGCATTACTGCAACATAGATAAGTGCATTTTGATTTAGTGTATATTCCTCGGCTTTTCCAAGCAACAAACTTTCAAAAATAAAACTCAACAGACACACTGTAAAATACAGGCCAAGAAACGTCACAATTCCCATTACACTACGTTTTAAATTGTGAACAAAAGATAATCCATATGTGCCTCTTTTTTCCTTTTTCATACATATTATTTCAACAAGACAAATCGGACAGGAAAGCATCACTAATACATTGCTTAAAATCGCAAGATTTGTTTGCGTGACTATCACACTGACCACACATAATATAACCATTATTATAGTGACTGCGGAAAATGTACAATAAAAAACTGTAGGGAGCGGATGTTCGCAATCCTTCTTTGTCAGAAACATTGCTATCATCACTCCACAAGCAGGTAAATACATCCATGTCAAAGGGAAAATGCTTGTATCAACACCATTTGCATATGCTATCCACATAAATATACCAAGGATAATTGGTAATCCGAATACAAAAACAAAATAAATTCTGACAGCCTCTTTTCGTATACTATTCATATTAACCTCCTTATTGTTTTTTCTCACTTCTCTTCTTTAGTGCTAAAATAAATACATATAAATGCACATATAATACATGTAAATACTGATCCCATATCACACCTCCAAATCATATATTGTACTTAGGTAATTACGAAACTCTAGTTTCCTTATCGTTCGTTGCACTGCCTGTTATCGAAGCCTTACTTTCTGCATATAGCTGTTTATTACAAAATTTTTCTGATTTTTTCATTATTCTATCTTGCTCCTCTCATGATTTTCTTAAAACATCTACATATACTTCCGAAGTGCTCCTCCTATCGCATATTTAGATACCGGTTTCTTATAAAATGCTTTGCTCAGCATAAGCGACATGACAGATCCCAGTATAATAAAACAAAAACCAATAAGAGATGCCGTCACTATGGTCAGGCGGAATTTTATTAGGGGTAATAATATATCTGAAATCACAAAATAAACATAGGCAAAGCAGCCAAAAAGTATACTCATAAAAAAATACTTATAGGCAATCGACATATATATTATAAGAATGCATCCCATTATTCCCATGCAAACGAGATTTTTCAAATAGCCATTCTCCAGTTCAGGTGTCTTATGTGTTTCATAGATTTTTAGCAGAGTTATAGCGATTACAACAATATAGGTAAAGACTGCAATAACAAATTCTACTAAATTTGGAATCCACATTTCTAAAACACGCTTTTTCGGCGATGCTGCCACACTATTTGCACACAACAATGTAAATACAATCTGTATCAGCATCATAGGCCCCAGCATGATAAATGTTCCACCAATCAAAAATGTTTCGTGATCAACAACGATAAAAACAATTCCCGATATAAAGACAAGAATTCCCACCAATATAGAAGATTTTAGATTAAACCCATACTTTATTAATTTCATTCCTTTTTTCAATTCATCTGTCATAATAGCTTTCCTCCGCTCGTTTTAAAATCAGCCTTCTGCCTATTACTGTTACTCCAATTCCCAATAATACCAAAAGAACTGCCATCCAAATCCGTATATTACATCTAGGGATAAATGTACCAAATACAACTGCCACATTGCCTAAAACATAAAGGACTGCTATATTAATCCACCAGTTTACAAAAAAGCGAGTAATCAATAACCCTGTCTCTGCCAACAAATATATAGACAAAATACACATAAACAATTGCAATAGTGTGTATCTCCAATCTATCTGTTGTCCGCATACAACGACGGAATAACTTCCCGTTATGATAATTGTAATACTTAATAATCTTCTCACTGCATCCGTCATCAAACTACCTTTCAGTAAAAGAATTCCCTTCACTGATGTTTTCAGATACTCTAACCGGTTTGTTTCTCTTGAAGCAATTCCACCAAAAACAAAATAGTCTAGCATAATTTCTACCGCTATAGCCAAACTACAGGCAAACCCCATGCATATTGCTGGAAAGTACATCAATTTATGACTTAACAGATAAAGTCCCACTATAATAATGAGCGGATATAGCAGATAGACACATGGCTTCATCCACGTTTTTACAGGCCAAAATGCATGATAACTTTTAATATACTGTTTCATAAAAATCAACCTCCTATGCCTGCAGACTTGTGTATTTTTTCATAACTGCAACACTGATCTGTGACAGAGTCGGCATCTCCGTTGCAATATCCAGTCCCGCCAGTTTATCCAAATCCTCGGCTAAACAAATTCCTTCATATCCATAAGCATTTTTCTGAAATCCCAAAAGAATGTTTTCTGCTCTGTTTTCATCTATTTTCTCGCCTTTTATTAAGATGTATTTTTCCTTTAAATCTTCCACAAATCCCTGTTCTGCAATTCTTCCTTTTTCCATTATAATCGCATAATCTGTTACATTCTCCATATCTGAAATATTATGGGTTGAGAATAGTATACTTTTTTCTTCATTCCCCTCCTCTAAATATTCACGAATCATGGAACAGAGTTTATCCCTCATTAAAGGGTCCAAAGGAGATGCTGGTTCATCTAAAAGAAGCATTTTGGTATCTCTTGCAAATACTGCTGCGAGCATCGTTTTCATCCGCATACCATCTGACAATTTACTGATGCTCTTTTCCTTTTTTTTATTTGTATCAGGGCTTTTTACACCCAAATCCTTACAAAGATGCTCATATCTCTCCCGGTGGAATTGTTCAAACAGCAGTTCACTCACCTCACCGACCTGCTCTATCGTCCAATGCGGCATAAAATAATTTCCCGGACCTGTATAGCCAATATTCTCCCGGACCACCTTATCTTCTTTTTCTCCGTTAAAATAATCAATCTCCCCTTTATAATCCAGACGGATTCCGGCAAGAATATTGATTAAGGTGCTCTTGCCTGCTCCATTTTCTCCGATTAACGCAGTAGCAAATCCTTTTGGTATCTGCAATTCGGGGATATTTAGTTCAAATCCCTTAAATTTCTTTGTCAAATTATTAATCGCAATTACTGATTGTATATTCATCTTCTAATCCTCCCTTTTCCTATTCAGCTGAATCCATTAGCATCTTCAAAATCTGAATCAGTTCATTGTTAGAAACTCCTGCAATCTTTGCCGCTGAAATTGCATTTAATAAATGCTCCTCCATTTTACGCATATGCTGTTCCCTCAACATTTCACTGTCCTGAGCGTTCACATAATATCCCTTGCCCTGAACAGCCGTAACCAAACCTTGTTTTTCCAATTCTTCATATGCCTTCATCGTTGTTATAACACTGATCCTGAGTTCCTTTGCCAATCCTCTGATAGAGGGAAGATATTCCCCCTGTTTCATTTTTCCTGACAAAATATCCTCCGTAAACTGTGCTGCTATCTGTTGATAGATAGGAACACCGGAATTTTGTAATATTTTCATATTTTCACCTCAGCTTTCATGCCCAACTACTGTTTATATGTTATATATACACTATAATCAGTTTCTTGTCAATATGCAATTAAAAAAACTGTCACACCAAACATATAAAAATATTGTTTAGTGCAACAGTCTTTTTAAAACGACTATACCAAATTCATGCTTTGCCTTTCCGGCACGGATTCACTAAGTTTCCACTGTTTACAAAATAAATTAATCAACTACTCCCTTAGGATTTGTTTCTTGAGTTTTCATAGTAATTAATATAACGTAAGAATATTTACCTGATTGGAATCCGAAAATATTTTAACAAATCCTGATAGGTATCCTGACCATGAAGGCAGGTATCCACCAAATATCCCTTTTCATTTCCATATTTCTTCAATCCCCTATAATAAAATTGCTTATAAGTATCCTCGATCAATATTGGAACAATATTATTTTTTAGACATTCTTTGAACATAATCATTCTTCTGACTCTCCCATTTCCATCCTGAAAAGGATGAATACATTCAAACCGATAATGAAATTCAATGATATCTTCTGCCACTACTTTTCTTTTTGCATTGTATTCTCCAAGCAGCCTGCTAATGTCAGCCTCAACGTCTTCCGGAGCTGATGTTTCTCTGTCTCCTACAACGTTCGGTTTTATTTTATAATCTCCAACATGGAACCATTCTTTCCGGCTATCGGACGTTCCTGTCTTTAATATACGATGAAACTGCTTTATGATTTCATCTGTTAACTCCTTCTCTGCAACATCTAACAAATAACGAAATGCCTCAAAATGATTCACTGTTGCAATAATGTCATCTACATTAATACTTTCTGCCTCTTCCACACAAATTGTATTTGTTTCATAAATATAACGAGTTTGATCTTCTGACAAACGGCTGCCCTCTATGCGATTGGAATTATATGCCAGCTTAACTTGAGTTGTATGGTAAATACCAGCCTTCAAATTCATGCTTTTTTCTTCTCTCAATACATTTAATAAAGGATTATCTGACACCATGTTAATTGACATATTCTACCTCCTCAAGCACAAAGTATTTATATTGGCAAACATTGTATCACGTTTTTCTACTTTGGCAGTTTGGATGATATTATCAATCCAAACTGCCAAAGTAGAAATTATACCTCAAACAAAAATTCCACATCCGACAATCGGATTCTGTCTCCACCCTCAATCTTTACAAAATCTCCCGGCATAGCCTGCTTTCCATTAACATATGTATGATTTGTAGAGTTATTATCCAATATAAAAAACTCATTTCCCTTCCTCATAATATCAGCATGACGGGAGCTGATTGACGTATTATTCTTTATCACATAATCAATTCCCTCAGCGCTTTTGCCAATCCGAAAAATTACATTAGATATCGGTATCTCCTGCATGGTATCCAGCCGTATCAGTTTAGCATATATTACCGTATTAATACCATTATGTGCTACACCTCCATTTTCACAACGCAGTCTCTTAATTTTACGCATTGTCAAAATATTAAGAAATGAAATCAACAATATAAATAAAAGCAGGATACCTTGAAATACCTTTATCCCATAATCCTTATTTTTTAACTTATTTTTATTTTTCTCTAAATCTTCTATACACGCCACATAATCATCATAGGTAGATTGACTTTCTGATACAACCTTAATCGCTGACAGAATAGAAGTTTTAAGCTTTGCCAAAGACTTTTTAGAATATGTATCCGATTGAACCGCTTTTTCTTCACATTCCAACAGCAGCTCATTCAACTGATGAGCAATTTCTTCAGTCACCTCATTGTAATGGCTGCTGTCATCTATCCCGGTATAACTTACTCCAAATAAATTCAGAACATCTTTTACCTTATCAATTGGTTTTACGTAAAATACCCCCTCATTTTTCAGTAAAATCCCTACGACATACCCCTCTGAATTAAAAAAAGCCCCTCCTATATTTCCATTTTCAGGAACATAGTCCACAGTTATGGAATTGCTGTCTGTTTCGGACACAATCGAAGTTACTTGCGCAGCATCTGAAAAAATTACCGAATCCTGAGCAAAAATATCCTCTTCACCTTGATAAGCAAGCATATATAATTTATCATTTTGTTTAACCTTTGAGCTTTCCCCAACCTTTAGGCATTCCACTCCATAAAGACTATTATTTAATTCTAACACAGCAAAATCTTCACCCTGTTTTGCATCACTTACATTTACCGCCACACTGGTTCCCATTGGTAAGATTATATCTACCATTACCGTAAGGTTAGCTTCAGCATCCAATCCATTTTGACGCAAAACATTATTTTTTAAGTTCTGATTAATTTTAATTAATTCGTCACTTGTGATTATATACTGTCCCTCACCTGCATTTCCTATAAGAAGAGCTGTTCCCTGCTTTACATAATACTTTGCACCATTTTGATCCTCTAAATACACTGCTATTTTCAAAACTCCGGACTGCATATCAGCTACGCTTTTAGGAATTCCGCTTTCCTCCACCGCCACACCGGCAGCATTTGTTTTATATTTAAGAAAAAAGCATAACACAATTACCATTATATAAATTCCCACTACCCGTCCGATGCAGCATATATTTTTTACCATCATCTATCCCCATCCTTATATATAAAATGTACAGGAACAATCCGTCCCTGTACATTTTATCACATATTATCTGATTTTAATAGCAACTTCTAGAGTGTAACTACATCCGTTTTCAAATTCTGTGCCAATTTTTCATTCGCCTCCTCAGCCTTATTGTACTTATCTGCAATCTCACCAAGGTCTTTATCATATTCCATAATCATATTATACATCTCATCCATATCTACATATAACTTTTTAAACTGATTCGTGTACGCACTGGCCGCAGCGCCTTCCCATGCACTTTCAATCGAACTAACCACACTCTTCATATTTTCCGTAGTCGCTTTAACCTGCTTGGCTACAGATTTAAACTCATTACTTATTGATACTAACTTGGGTGATGTTACAACTAATCTTTCCATAATTTTCTTTCCTTTCTGGTCATTTTAATTTTATTATTTAAATGAACGAGTCCGTGCTATCTGTACATTTGACGCCTCTGCCGCCTCGTATGCTTTGATAATATTATCTAAAGCCTGACAGTATTGCTCAATTAAGGCATGAAACTTGCTGTAACATACTGCATCCCTTTTATATACTGCATCAAATGTCTTAGCCGCTTCACCTTGCCATGCACTCATTAACTGAGACTCCAAACTATCCATACGGGATATCTGCCTTTTCAGTTTTAAATTATCATTTTCCAAACTCTGCTTCTTTGACCTCATTGTAGAAGCTGTTACTTTAATTGTTGCCATATTGTTATCCTCCTTAAATTAATTTTTATATATACACCCTTTCAAGGCATTATATACTACTGTGCTGCCGCTCTCTGCCTTGCAATCCGAATGGCTTCCATTTCTGCATCATATATTCTCTTCGCCATTATCCTAATATCCCCGGCAATTTTTTCTATATCGTCTGCAGAATCACTGATTTTGCCTTTCAGCACATTTCCCTTTTTTATAAACTTGACAGAATTTTCCCCATCCCAGTTCTTATCAATCGCCGTCAGGCTTTCTGCAATATTGGCATTCACAACTTTGCGGACTTCCTTTGCAATTCCCACCAGTTCATCAGCCTGCTTTATCGCTTTTTCATAGTTGAATATTATTGTTGCCTCATCTGCCATGGTAAATCCTCCTTAAAATGATATAACATCCGTTGGAAGGGACGTAGCCATCTGTTCTATTGCTTCTTCTACTTCCTGATACACACCTGCCATCTTCTCCAAGTCAGTAGGATGTTCCATTAACCGCTTCACAATCGTATCAAAATCTTCCTTCATCCTCTGGTACTGCTGTACATGCGTATCACTTGCATCACCCTGCCAGTAATTTTTAGTTCCGGTAATCAGCTTATCAATTTCCTTAAAATTTTTATCAATCACTTTAATACTTTGCCTAATCTCATCTGATTTACTAATAAGCACATCCGGTTTAACCTTTAACATAATTGAAGACATAACATACCTCCCCTAAACCGAAATACTGTCAACCAGTTCAGATACTCTAGTTTCACAGTTGTCGTATTCCTTTTTTGCATTTTCCTCATAATCAACAATACCCTGAACTTCCTTGATTACAGTCCGCAGTGCCGTGATATCATCCTGAAATACTTTGTTGAATGCCATATTTGCTTCACCTTCCCACATTCCGTTCATCAAAACCACATCTGTCTGCATCTTAATCGCTTTCTTCTCAATATCTGACAACATCTTCTTGATATTGTCCGTATCCCTCTTCAGCGATGCCGTGTTTATCTTGATCTTTGATACTGCCATATTACGCCTCCATCCCGTTATACTATTCTAATACCATAATGATCCAAAACATCCCTGACCGTTCCTATATCGATCCTTTTTAAGCTGGGATTATTTCCGGATGTACATTCGGACAAATTTATTAAACCCCTCTCCGTGTCCTCATAACATCTTATGATATCTTCCAAACATTCCCGATATTTCCTAACCGCAACAAGCTCCTCTTCAAGTTCCTCAAGAACTCTCTTCATTGCCTTTACGTCATTGCCGTCCCTATCCATCTTCTTATAGTCATGGCAAACAGCCTTATAGGCATCTACCTGCCTCTTATAAGCTGATATGGCAACCTGCAGGTCATCTGCTATACTTTTGATATTCTTAATTGAAACCTCCATCATAATCACCTTTACCCTGTGCCATTCACTAACTGTACTATACCATAACTTTATTAATTATTACAAAATATGTACAAATAACCAGTTTTTTGTCTGAATGACCAGTTTTTATTTTAACAAAACATTCATTACGATACTTAAAACCGCAGCAAACAGGAAACCCAGCCCACCCCAGAAAAATCCGGTCTGTACTCTTGAACCCGCCTTATCAGACGGCACATAAATTTGTTCAGTATTTTGCGGGTTATAATACAGCTCCACCTGAGTTCCAACCTGATAGACTTTACTTGAAAATAAGCCTTCTTTTGATTTCACCGTTATTTGTTCCCCATTCGCCATATATTCATAAACAGGATAATATATATGCCTGCTCGTGGTGTCACCGAGGCGGTTATATTCCTTTATAACCTTTACAATTGTGCCTTTCGCAGCAACAGAGCAGTCTTCTTTTCTCTTTTTTACTTTCAATGAATACCGCAGCATAAAAAATCCTGATATAAAAAAACCAATCGGCATTAAAAAAAACATTACTTTAAATAATAACTCTTCACTCATACATTAATCCTTTCTAAATAAAATAATAATGTTGGGGTCAAAAGATATTTTGCCTCCAACTGATGCCAAAGGCTGCTTTGTTCATTTTCGCAAACAACGAGACAAGCAGCCATGCGAGCATGGCTGCTTGGCGACTGCTGCGAGCGTCAAATTCCCCGCAGCTTACTGCGGGGTACTTGACTTAGGGACAATTTTTCCATCTACAACCTGCACATCATTCAAAGTTTCTAATACATTTTTTCTAAAATTCAATTCCTGGTCATCTTCAAAACCCCGATATACGCATTCTTCAATTCCAATTTGGTTAAAAAAGTAGAGTTCAGAAGGATCAATAATACCTTCCGGATACATGCACCCAAGATAATCATAAACTTCTTTGGAACCGCTTTTTGCAACAACGCGTCCACAAATCATAAATTCCCGCTCTGCATTTTTAATCTTAACAATTGATCCAATCGGCAATAAGTCTTTAAACATAAGCAACCTCCTACATAATAAATAATATTTTTAAACAAAACAATGCCTGACTCATTAAAAGCCTGCAATATTGTTTTCTGTCGTTACGTACATATTACAAATCTGTTCCAACATGTCATGCATTTGTTTTGCAGACTTCTGTTCCATACTAATTTTTTCCATAACACTTGTCAAACTTTTTTGTATCAGGCCATATGCAGAACCGCTGATTTCCAAATTACTTTTAACATCATTGATATCGCTGCTGCATCTCTTTAGTTCCGATGACGCCCTGTCTAAAGCAGAAAGATGTTTTTCCAATTTTGAAGGTTCAACGGTAAAATCTGCTCTATGGCTGCCTCCACCGCCTCCATGGCTCTTCTTTCCATTCTTACTGTCTGCATTCTTTCCGACATCATCTGCTGATGAAGACCCCTTATCATCTTTTTTTGACCACGGCCACTTAAAATCAGACCAATCAATAGTAACTTTTGCACCAAGCCCAAATATAAGACCAAGTCCCAAACCGGCTTCCAAATTACCGGTTGTAACACTGGCTTCAGCGCTCGCACCGCCACCACCGGCTTTTCCTTCTACAGTGATGTCAAAATTAATCCCCGCAATGGTAATTCCGCCACTCAAAGAGCCTTTTGCAAGATATGCCTCCGCTCCTACTTCTGCATAAGCTCCATAATCGGTTTTTTTATTCCCATCTTCATCCTCATAAGTTATTTTTCCTATCCCGGCTCCTGCATTTGCTTCAGCACCCAGCAACGTACCATCCGCTTTCGCATGAGCATTATAATCATCTACTCCTATACCTAATTCAGCTTCTCCTGACGCAACAGAAGCTTCCCCCTTTGCTTCGACTTTTAGTTGAGGCGCTAATTCTCCATCCTCAACTAAAGTTGCTTTTGCACCTGCACTTGCCTCTGCAGAAAGAACCGTTTCTTCTGCTTCTCCATATACATACCCAATATTCCCCTTCTCTTCTGCGTGTGCACCTGTGACTTTTGCGCTTGCGGATGCATCAACCAAATCCACCGAATCAACTTTTCCTGTACCTTCTTCATATTCAACTCCGGATGTAATTGATGCCTCTGCACTTCCGCTTAATACATCACCTTCAACATTGTAACTTGAATCTGCCCCCAACACGTCACCCTTACCACTGGCGCTGCCGGAAATCACACTTTTTCCCATACATATCCCTCCTGTATTTTTTAATAATAATTTATCCCTTCTTAAAGAATAACTTATAATTTTTATTTTTTATCCTTTTTAGACAGACAACTTATTTTTTGGCTGAGTAACCAGTTTATCCCTTTTCTATACCATGTACAGCCTGCTTCCATTCATTATTCCATTCTCACACAATGTACTGCCACCATCCAGTACAGCTCCCTGCTCCGCAGAACAGAGAAAAAAGTTCTCAGATGCAGCATTTAGTTCCGTTTTATATTTTTTACACATCATTTCACTGATTTCCTGAACCACATTTGTAATCTTTGCAGTTTCGTCTACGCTGAAATCCAAGGTTTCATCAATGGATGGTATATAAATCTCAACTAATATCATTGGCTAATTCCTCCTGTACCGCCTGAATTATAAATTCTTTTAATTGCATACAGCCTTCCATAACACATATGCCGCTCTCCGGCTTATAATTATATACGCAATTGGTTTTTTCCCCCTGCATCAATACAAATCTTTTCGAAACCCGGCCCGTTTTCAAAGATACCACCTCTGCCATGGAAAGGGCATTACCTAAAATATCAATTTGCACAGGTTCCAATATTTTTTTACTTTTTACCACATTCTCAATCATATTTTCCTGATCTAAAACCGGACGATATGGCTTATTCCTTTCGTCCATATCATCATCTAAAAAATCCATAAGCTCATCCAAAGGAACATAATATAACCGAAACACATCCCTTTCTACTGCGGTCTGCTCCGTTGCAGCTATTCCTTTTCCAATATAAACGACCTTAAATGAACCCTCTTTAGCAAAATCCCTAATCAGCACCATGGAATGTGCATTATTTACAATTGCTAAAATATCTTCCAAATCCTTTTGCAGTTCATATCCCCCATCCTCTGTATTGTATATCATTCCTGTCTGATATAAATGATTCATTGCCTTAAATATTTCTGCCTCATCAAACCTGTGTACAGTACCTTCCACACTCATAATCCCTGTAATTCCTTTTCCCGCTGCAAGCAATGTTAATTCTGCCGGTGTAAGGATAAACACATCATTAATAGTCTTTCCCACTTCGCATCGCCTCCTTTATTGATGTCTTATAACTTCTGGATAAAGGTATTTCCACATCATTTTTTAAAACAATGCAATTCTTTGAGTACCATACTTCCCTAATATAGCCAACATTAACAATAAATCCCCTGTGGCATCGCCGGAAATTATCCGGCAGTTCCTGCTCTAAAATGTCCATCCCACCATGCATTCCATACTCTCTTCCCTGTAGCCTTATATATACCCGTTTGTTTCTCGCCTCGAAATATAAGATTTGAGAGTAAGGCACCCTGTGATATTCATTTTCTTCCCGAAAAACAATAACCTTATCATCTGAGATCTCTCTTAGCTGCATCGTTTGAAACAGCTGCTCCAGACTATTTCTAATTCCACTATACGCAAACGGTCTCAATAGCAAAGATGCCGCCCGTATATCCGGCGTCAGGTAGTGAACCGGTGAAACCGTGCTGTCAGATATAATAACGATATCCATAGAAGGAAATTTCATCCTTAAGTCTTTTGCAATCTGTAGTCCATTTTTTTCTATGATGTCCACAAAACCAATTTCCGCCGTTCCAACTGAATTTAGAACTTCATCTGTCAACGATTCAACCTTAATTATTTCCAACCTCTCATCAAGATGCATTGCAACAATATCCTTAACAATTTCCCGCAATATTTGAATTTCATCCTGCTTACATCCGTACATAAGCACCGAAACCATATTTTCTACCTCCTAGCAAGCGGTACTATAATTTGGTCAACCTGCCCCGATAACCGTTGTGGTACCATACCAACACCAGGTTTTAACAGCTTCGACTGCTCTCTATACGGTATAGAATTAAAATTGTAAATATTATTTTTCTCCACATTACCGCCAAAATGGACACCCGTCTGATATTTTACAAATAATTCATAGAGTTTATAATAATTAATCATCTGAATATTGTCGAGTCCAATCACACCTACAAAATACAAGTTTAGTAACCTTCCCTTTTCCACAACATTTTCAAGAAAGCCCCGCATATCTAACTCTGCATTGTAAACCATTGTAATGAACCATTCCAAATCGGAAATGAAAAAATATATTGACTTCTCTTTTGACATTACTTCAAAAATTTCCGTTTCCTCTGCATCCCGCTCCATCATTTCTTTCCTCAGCTTGCTTCTTCTCCCAATTTCAGGAATTACACTGTTAAAGCAGTTAAATATACCCTGCTCATCGCAGGCATAACTAATTCCGTCCATTTCTCCATACGCATGCATAGGTTTTGACTCTCCGTCAAAAATAAAAATGTCACTATCCCGTTTCATCGCAGACTGAATCATAACCTTCATGAAATTCTTTTTGCCGGAACGTGGCAGTCCTGTAATCATATAACAGAATGTCTCCACCAAATTAATGCTATAGATGGCGGCATTTTCCGCATTATAAGCAACAGGAAGACAGGCCGGATTTTCCAATTCCTTCTCGTATGTTTCAAGCGCATTAAATTCAGACCAAACCGGCTTTTCGGGAATTTCCGGAATTGGGCGTGCCATTTTCCTCTCCCAGTTTTTGCGCATATCCAGACACTTATCACGAATTTTTTCGATACGCTGATAGTCATCTTCCGCCTGGCATGAGAGCGCAATCTGATATTCCAAAATGCGATTCCCATAATAAGCCAAACCGCGTCCCTTAATATTCGCCTCCGGAATAACATCAAATGCCATTGTCTTCATAATATCTCCATAAGCGAACTTATCTGCCATTTCTGTTGTAATAAACGTTTTTATATTTTCTGCAGCACGGGAAGGTATATCTGTATTTCCAATTCCTGACCCGGATAACAACAAATATATGCCATGACTTACACCTTCCTTGGAAAGTGTAATCAAGTCATCCATATATAACTCTTCCGTCTTCTCATCAAATGCAGATACGTTATCAATAATAATCAAAATCATCGGCAATTTCAAACCATTTACCTGAACGTACTGGCTATAGTTACCGCCTCTAAACATTTTTTTCCGTTCATCCAAAATAGAGTGTATCATTGTAAAGAATTTTGATATTCTCTCATAATCCCCCTCATACATTATCCCGCCCACATGGGGAGCATCTTCAAAAGCACTCATCATCTTGCTGCTAAAGTCGATTGCATATATATTGATGTAAGAAGGATCATATTTGTTAATCAGTGCATAGGTTATGGATTGCAATGCTGTACTCCGTCCGCTGACAACCATACCACACACTGCATGATGCCCTCCATCCGTAAAATTCAGTTTCATAGGCATTTGTGCCTGATTCTGGGGATCATCATACATACCAAGCACTACCTCTATATTCCACTCACCCTCTGACGCAGGCCAATGCCCATTTTGGTATTTTTTAGAATTGAATTCCTCAAATTCATCCAAATACATATTGGTTGGAAGCACCGGCATCCACAGCTGCAATTCATGTGTATATCCATTTTCTTTTGCTATCTGAGCCAAATAATCTTTTACGGCATCTAATTGTGTCTTATCCTTTGCCTGAGGAAGTTTTATGTTATTCTGCTCTGATTTGGCAATCATGGACATAATTATATCATCCTGCTTGGCACAGGCTGCATATAATCTTATGTAATCATCCAAACGTGCGGTATTGTATGCGCTAATCGGATAGTCAACAATATCTTCTTCCATCAATTGGTACATATTATCAATAACGGACTGTTCTTTTAACTCCATCTTTAAACAATTTTCTAATGTTGTGTCCTCACGTTCGATTGCCTTTAACAAATAATCTTCCAACAAAGTGAGCCATTGCGCCTGACTTTTTTCCTTTTTTGTCGACTTTGCATAACTTCCTGTCATGTCAACCCGGCCATCTAATGTAATCAAATTCGCAATATCAACCTTATTGTCACTATCATCCTCACTGTACACCGCACCACTAAATCCTGACTGGAACAATTCAAACACTTCATCATTACCAACCTGCAGATAAGCACGTCCCGCCTGAGTAATGTATGCTGCATCCGGTTTATGAAGCATGTCATTACTGTCCTGTCGGTCTTGTACACGAAGACAAAGACGAAATTTGGAATTACTCCAAATGTTATCGTCCACCGTACCGCTTGGTTTCTGCGTTGCCAGAATAAGGTGCACACCCAGGCTTCGGCCAACTTGTGCAACGCTGACCAGCTCCTTCATAAAATCAGGTTCTTCCCGCTTTAACTCCGCAAACTCATCAATAATTATGAATAAATGGGGCACAGGAATACTAACCTCATTATTTTTATATAATTTGGTGTACAGATTAATATTGTTAACCCCGCTTTCCGTAAATATCCTTTGACGCCTTCTATTCTCACTCTTAATGGATACCATTGCACGGTGCACCTGATTGCCCGATAAGTTAGAAATCTGCCCAATCAAATGAGGCAGGCCATTAAACAGGTTAGCCATACCACCACCCTTGTAATCGATAATAAAAAATCCAATATCATCAGGGCTATAATTAACTGCCAAAGAAAGCATATAAGTCTGCAATGTTTCACTTTTTCCGGATCCTGTGGTTCCTGCTACCAATCCATGAGGACCGTGATACTTTTCATGAACATCCAAATAACTTGGCATCCCGCCTGCCTTTGCGCCTGTCATGCCTTTAATATTATCATATGTCCGGTTTTTTCTCCAACGATCCAATACATTAAGGTCGCTAAGCTTCTTTGCATTGTACATTTCAAAGAAAGTGATGGATGACGGAATATCACCGCCCGACTCCGTTTCTTTCACATATATATTAGCGAGCCGTTTGGAAAAATTCAAAACCTTCATATCCGAAACTGTATCAAAATTAATTTTTTGCCACTCGTCCTGGGCATCACTTACATTGTATACACCCTGAAAATGCTGATCGTTTTGTATTATGTATTCACACTCATTTGGTAATCCTGAGTAGGAATCAGAAACAATAACCGTAGACAACCCATAATTCATTCCAGTATCAAATACATACTTGGAAATCAATTCGCCTTCCATCATCTCCGGATTAATTAAAAACATAATAAAATACGGTTTCTGGATTACTTCTTTTTTCTTGGCAGACCCCATTTCTTCTCTCTGACGGAAAATTTTTGCCATACTATAGAATACATCCCCGGCCTGCTGCTTGTCTGCTGCAATAAAACGTATTTTTTTGTCCTCTGACCAAACATGTGGAAACCATTTTATATAATCCCATTTTCCCAGATTTTCAGCTGCTTTTCCGTCATAGATAAACACCATTTTAACATCCGTATAACAGTTATTTGCTGCAATCTGGGTCACTAATAATTTCACTATTTCATGAGCTCCCTTTAACTTCTTTCCCCCGATCAAGCCTACCAAAGGATGATTTAGAAGATCCACTCCGACAGGGACATTAAATAAGGTTTTGTAATTTTCATAGATAAATTTAGGTTTCTCTGCCAGTCCGTCCTCATACATTTTAAACCGCTCATCCGGCACACGAATCCTTACCTGAAACGGAACATCCCCCAATCCAAGACGATAATACATATAATCTGCGTGTCGAAAATTACGGTTCCACAAAACCATACTATTGCTATCGTATCCTGCACAGGTTTCTGCGCTTTGGTACATAATGTTCATAGAACGAATATTATTTTCATACTTATCCTTGACCATTTCCGTACGTTTCATTAAATAGCTGCTATATGCCTCAAAACGCTGCAATTTATTTTGTTTTTCCTCTTTATTTTGCTGAACTATATTCAAGAGAGTCCAAATTACTCCAATGAAGGCAGAGGAGCCTGCCATTACCAGACCTGAGTACATATATAATCCGGAGTTTCCACCACTCGCCTTGGCAGAAAAAATCATGAATAAGCTTCCGAGGAGCATGGGAATCATCATGGTAAAGGAAGAGCCTATCGTCATGAACAATGGCTGTTTCTTCCCCCGCTGTAGTTCCGGCGGTCCTTCAATCCCTATTTCTTCCGTATCTATTTTTTCAATATTTCGTGGTGCTCGGCGCAGCAAGGTCATGCAATCATTATGTACCGGCTCAATTACGTCATCCGGATTGGCGCTTGCAGCCTCCTTCTTTTCATAATGAATCATTTCGAATTTATCAGGATTTACAAATACATCGTAATTTGCCTGATCTATGGCAATGCATTCGCCAAGTACCATAATATGTAAACCCATAAAAGTAATTAAATCACCAAATTTTAAAGAAATAGATTCCTGAATTAAATTTGAATTAACATAAGTTCCATTTACACTCTTGTTTTCAAGAATCCATTTGCTTTCTGAATCTCGGTACAACCTTGCATGAAATCTGGAAACCATCCCGTGAAAATCATACCGTATGTCCATGTCCTCATTTTTTCCAATTGTAATCTCATTTATGCCGTTTACATTATATTTTTCAAACACGGAAATAGAATACTGCGCATTTTTTACAACCAGCGTAATATTTTCCGAATGCGAATTGATAATATGGAAAATATCCTGATCCTGAATCGGCTTAGCGGCATAATCCTCTTTCCCCTTAAGTACTTTATACCTCTTATCCTCAACAAATGTCCAATTTCCATTTATATTCTCTAAATGAATTTCCAAGTCTTCTGAAATACTGAAAATATCTTTATAAAGCACAAATGAAAAATCTGTATTGACCAAATTGGGTAATCTTATTTCTTTGAATGATGTGCTTGTAAAAACAGATAAAATTGTAACCATATATAATCCCCTTTATCCTAAACAAAATGTATATTCAGTGAAGTTTCTCCTATTTCAATGTAATCGTTGTCCAACAATTTCACTGCATTTTGTGACAACTGCATCTCTTCCCTTTTCCTTCTTATTTTAACCGGATGTGTATCCTCAAGCGTCTGAATATATAAAGACTGTTGATGCTTGAAAATCCTGCACTGCTCTTTTGCCACATTGATATCATTTAAAACAAGCACATTCGTGCTGCTATTCCCCACAGTAATCACTTCTGAAATGAAAATCACATATTTTCTGGTAGATAATTTCCCCTTTTCAATAATCTGCACAGCAATACTGTCATCTGAGCTGCCCAAAAGTCCGCTCTCCTCATGAAAGCTGACTTCATAAGGGATATTGTTCTGAAATGCCTTCGTGGGCAGACCCTGATATAAGCGATTTTTCAATACTTGGTCAAGCTGGCCTTCTCTGGCCTTCTCTTTTTGTAATGCACTCATTTCCACAGCTTGTTTTTTCTCTTTCTTTAAACGGAAAAAGCGAGCAGACACAAACCCCAATAGGGCAACCTCATAAAAACATACGGCTTCATTTGAAAGCAAAAAACTAATAATCCTGTCCATTCATTTTCTCCCTAATTGTATTAATAGTCTCCCGGATTCTCCGGTCCTTAAATGTTCTTTGCCTGAATATCAAAAATCCGAGAGACTATATTATTGTCTTTTTTTTGTACGCAGGACTAATACTGCCACTACCCCACCGACAATAAATGCAATAACCACAATCCAGATCCATATTGTATGTAAAATCCTTACAAATACATTTGTTGTCACAAGAATTTGGAAATCATCAAATGATTTATCATATTTATTTTGTGCGCCTTTGCTTAAAATGTTTCCTGCCGCATCCTTTGCCATCAGCTGAATCGTCTGCGTAGTCATTGCCTGTTTTACTTCAATTGGAATAAGACCATCCCCCAACTCTTCAATATCCTCTGCTTTATAGGTACCATATTCATTACCATTCAGGAAAATCGTAACATAATCCATAGCCATATTATCCTGAATGTCCAGATATACCGTATGCTTGTCTTCATTATATATCTCCCCATTTTCTGCTCCTGTGATAACTGCACTTGGAGCCGTCTGGTCTACTGCAAACTCAACAATCAGACTTCCATCCGCATGCTTATTGCTTACATTACTTGCATGATTGCCTGCCTTGTCTGTCGAATCAATCTGTATAGAATATCTCCCCTCTGATTTGAAATTATCTGCCCGGATAGTATATTCATACTGATACCAGTTATTTCCGGATGAATTATCCTTCACCTCATAATATGTTCCATTGTCCTTCTCCTCCGGATTACATTTACCCGCTTCATTCAATGTGACAACTGTCGCATTTACTCCACCGACAGTATAGCCGATATTCCTATCCATAACCTCATCAACATTTGTTTCAATAATCACAACCGGATTGCTTTCCTTGATGTAAGCGTAAACGCCATTTTCAATCCATTCCTCTGTTGCCTTTCCAAGAGTATACACAGAACCAAATCGGTTAACTGAGAATTCAATACTTTTCTCTGTTTCATTTCCTGCCTTATCTTCGACCTTAGCAGACAGTGTATATAAATCATCCATCATCTGATTCTTAGGAAAATCAAATGTGAACTGTTGACCACCATTCACCTCCTGTACTGTCATGGAAACATTTTTCAAATCCAGTTCACCATTATTTGCACCATACAATTTGATTTCTACTTTATCTTGTGAATAATTCTCATCTGTACAGGTAATAACCGGCTTTACATCACCTTTATTTGCTGATTTATCCTCAATGTTACTGATATTGATTTCAGGAGCAGTCAAATCAACAGTAAAATTATTACCGTTATAATCTTCTGCAGCATTATCCGCTTCATCTGTGCATGTTACATCCAGTCTATACGTTCCATCTGCATTATAAGAAACCGTTGCTGTATGCACATCCCCATTACTGCTAAAACCTGACATACTTGGTTCGTATCCATTTTCGGCATGCGTTTCAATGTCCACCTTTTTTGCATTGAAATTATGTTCCGTAATTGTAATCGTTGCAGTAACCGGCTGATTATAATAAGCATCCTGTTCCGGCGCCACACCATTATAGCTTACGTCAATTACGGGCTTTGTCATATCTAATGTGAACTTATCTGAAAATTCTCTTTCTGCCCTATTTCCTGCCTTATCAACACAGTCAACAATAAATTCATAATCATCCTCCTTTGAAAAGGTAACATTACACCAATATACCGCTTCGTCGGATTCCCCTATATCATTACTATGTGTCCACTCACCTATATCCGCAGTCACCCCACTATTACCTTTAGCCACAATCTTAACATCATCAACATTCAGGTTACGCTCCTTAATTGTAACCGTAGCTTTCCTTACGTGATTATAATAATCGACTCCTGCTGAATCATTATAAGATACGGATATCACAGGCTTGACATTATCAATCATAATAGGCTTTTTTTCCTCTTTTATGTTCCCGGCGTTATCCACGGCGGTTATGCATAAAAGCACGTCATTGCCATTGAATTCGTTCGCAGCAACATTCTTACTAAATGAATATGCATTAGTTCCTGCCTTCTTTTTCTCACTTATGTCAAGCAGCACTTCAGATTTTTCATTTATGCCTGCTTTTTCAATGCGGTATGAAACATATTGGAGACCTGAAGCCTTCAATCCGTTTTCCGGCACTTTATCCTCAACCGATACATCAAACCCTACATCACCATTATAAAATCCGTTTTTGTTTGGCGCCTCTAATGACAGCACAATATCCGGTTTATGGTTATCACTTATTATTCCTTCCGTGCTGAAATAGCTTATATTACCCGCTTTATCTCTTACACGTTCATATATAATATATCCGGTATTTACTGCAATTGCGTTCCCTGAATCTGAATTCCATGCAATCCAGTCATCCTCAGATAATTTTTTCAGGTCATCCTCTGCCAATTCCCTGTCAGTCATATAATAACTGATATCCACAGGGGATATCTCATCTGCGCCTGACATAATGTATTTGATTTCATCCTCACCAAATGCATTATAAACCACCATGGTCATAAAGCTGTTCCATGTTTTTTCAAGTATTCCTGCAACAGTATTTACAAGACCCTTCTTTGCATCCTGGCTGTCGCTGATGATATGAACCGTTCCCTCTATATTGATCGAGCCAACATTTGGACTGTCTTTGTCAACAGTAATAAAATAAACCTCCGGCTCCGGTTTGCCATCAACCTCATGTGAAACATTGCCGGCTTTGTCATAAGCTAATACTTCAATATGGTAGTTTCCACTTTCTACAAGTGGAACATGAGCCACTAACTTATCTAATTCATCAGCTTCTGTAAATTCATAATAATTTGTTTCTCCAATCTGTTTTCCCTTAGCATTTGTCCTGGATACTTTAATTTCACTGCGATCAAAATGTTCCTCTTTCAGGTTAATTGTAAGTTCAACATTCTGGACACTGTAAACATCTTTGCCCGCAAGCACATCACCTGTAACATTTTCCCCATTTTCTTTTACAAAGGTAAATTCCGTTTGGGGTGGAATCTTATCAATGATAAATGCGTTCGATATATATGTCTGTTCCTTCAGGGTGTTGTCTTTCACTTTTACATACAAAACATAATCTCCTGATTCCATACTTTGAGGTATGGGAACAGAATAATCTCCCGCAGGTGTTACCTGTAACGCAGTATAATCACCTACCTCAATTTTATCTACAGGATATGTATGATTTTCCCTGTTGTACCATATTTTGCTTCTATCCACCGTTCCAAATGCATACCCTATCTCAATAACACCTGAACATCCATCTGTTACTGTGAATGCTATACTTTTATTTCTGACAGCATTATCTGTTTGAACGGCATTACTTACCAAGAGTTCTTCGGAACGATTCAGCTCATCTTTATTTCTCCCTTTATAGTCTACAACCGGAGCTGTATTATCCTGAAGCATGGTGATGACAGGATAATTATTTATTGTATCAGGAAACGATTCATATTCTGCTATCTTTTCCTCAGGAACTATTCTTACAACAGCCGCAATTACACTGCAATACTGATACTGGTCATTTTCCGGATGTAATATTAATTTATAATATTCCTCTTCACTTGGATTGATATTAATGGAATCTCCTCCCTTTTGTCCCTCCTCATCACTTATATCAAAGTTTTTCATGCTCTCCCAATCCGGAACATTATTAATTTTTAGTAAGGTAATATCCTGATATGCTTGTTTACCAAAAAAATCTCCCTTCTGTATCTCGGCAAATATTTTATTTCCCTTATTACACCAGCGGGTGCCGGGGAATGCCTCCACCTCATTCATTAAAAATGCACTTTTTTTATCTGTTCCCATTGTATACAAAATGTTATCTTTTATTTCAGCAGACACTTTTGTTATATCTTCTCGTATATATTCATATTGAAATGCCGGAGCGGCAGATTCAAATTTATACTTTATATTTGAATCCTCCAAATATATATATCCGGTCCCCGCCTCTGTTTTAAAATCACCATTTTTATACTCACACTTTCTCAAGTTTACATCAGTGACCAGTAAATCTCCCATTAACCGCAATAATTTATCTGCATAATCATCTTGTATTTCAGCAGAAAGATTTGCTTGAAATTTTATCTTATTTTTTGTTTCATTTTCATTTAATTTAAGAGTGCGGTACTCTAAAACAGGGACAAAACTGTTGACTTTCAGCTCCTGTTTATTAATTTTTAAATTAACATTCTGTGCAATCCTCTGATTCTTTAAGCTGGTATTCACATTTGAAATATTAAAATACTGTCCACCGTCTCCATCCAGAGATACCTCTTTTATATCAAAGCAATTATATGTACCTGCATTAGCGCTTTCCACATCCGCCTGCAGGATAACATTTTGAGGTTTAGGTGCGTTGAGCGTATTTTTATCCGCCCCCTGCATATCAATTTCAAATGCATCCGCATTAAAGTCTATTTTTATTTCAAATCTTTTTGTTGTATCATAATACTTCGACTGGTTTACATGGTTACCCTCGAACCATGCATTGAATTTATCCAAATCAACTGACAGCGGAATTTTGTTAACATTAACCGCTATTTTGCACTCCTGATATGGATAGCATGTGCATCCATATATCAATGTATAAGTTCCTGCTTCATTAAAAGTAAAAGTGGGTTTACCTGAAATAATATTATCTGGTTTCCTTTCGTTTATGTACCATTCCCAGCTTTGTTCCAATGGGAAATCCGGTGTAACAAGCGTTGACAAATCAATCTTATCCCCACAATATACATTAAGCGTATCCCCGCATGTAAATGTTGGCATAATCATTTCACCGACTTCCACCTTTATCTCTGATTCAGCGCCGGGTATAACTGTAACGGTACTATCCCTGTACCCCGGTGCTTTAACTGAAACCGTTGTTTCTTCATTATATTCTAATTTATCCGCAGTTGGATCAAATTCGCAGTCTATAGGTTCGATATATTCTTTCTTATCATAATCTGTATAATACACTCCCTTTAAGCTGTAATTCTCACTCAATGGCTTTGTATAAGTCATTTTACCAAAATTGCTGTATTGACATGAAAAGGAGAATGTCCCGTATCCCTCTGCCTTTTTTTCCACAGGTATCCCCGTCAGACCTGCTTCCACACCGGATATGTCACTGATCCAGTTATTAGAATCATATAACTCGTCAATATTATTACATGTTACGATTACATTACTTCCTGACTTTATTCCTGTTATGTCTTTCCAATCCGTACCGTTTAATGTAAATGTCGGCTCCACCAGTTCAACAGGAATGTTTATCACATAATCATCTTCCTTCGGTGTAATCGTACCCGTTTTTGTAATAATCCCATGCCCGGAAACCGTATACTTATACTCCTGCCCTGCATTAAGCTGATATCCACCGTTTTGAGAATCAATAACTGCATTATTACTGTCCTTAAGCTCGACAGCCGCATTGATTTTCCTGGCTGCATCACTGCCATAATGGATGTTGAAGCGAATCTTTTTAGGTTCCACTGTTATTTCTTTTGTTTGTATATACACTTCATTATTACTGCTGTCATATATTCTTCTTGAAACGGAAACTTTACCTATTTCTTTTCCGGTCATTTTACATTTTCCCGCATTGTCTTCAATTTGTAATTTTGAGGCATCTTCTGCATGATCAAGCGACCACATCCAGCCAAATTCCTTCCAGTCATCAAAAGATATTGTTTCTCCCACACAGCATATTGTGTCTTGAAAATCATATTTCAGATAATCCATCGGAATCCTTACATCATGACTGTTGGGCATTCCTACAACTTTCTGCGTCTCAGCCGTAAAGCTTTCCGTTTCCACATACGGCATTTGAATCTTATCTCCGCTTACAGTACACTTATATTTCTTCCCAACCTCTAATTGATAAATTCCGTTTGTCCCCGAAATTACTTTAGGATTGGAATCCCCACTTACATCTTCTGTTACTGTAACGGTTGTACACTCCGTACAGGACTTATTAACTATGTCAACGGTACATGTAAATTGATAATCCACAAATACTGTTGTCTCTCCCGGCTCTGCACCCTTAACCGGCACAGAAATAAAAAGACCACATAACACCATGCACATTACTACAGCAGTCACCATCATTCTTTTCCATATCTTTAGTATCTTCATTTTACCCACCACCCTTTATTTCCTTCTCAAAGACAACCATTTTTGTTTCTGTTATTTCAAACTTGCCTGTCAACTGCTTCGGTTCTGTAATAGAATTATTTTCTACTGATTTAACCATAGTGCGTTCAAGACTTGCCGTTACCTCTAAAGACGGATTTTCAATATCCGTATTCTCAGCCATGCCCAAGACAGTTGTTTCACCTTCATCCGGATTTTGTAAAACAGTTGTCCTATTTTCATCTGACGCTTCCGTATTGATTGGTTCATTATCTAATAAATCAGTTGGTTCATCTTCCAGATTACCTGTTGTTGCCATAACATCACTTGTTGCTACTATATCTTTGCTGTAATCTTTGTATAACTCAATAGAATGCGCTTTATATTTTCTTCTGTTCTTATTATCATTGCTACGGTTAATTTCTTCCAATTCCCTTATGCTCTGCCTCATGGCATGACCTGTTTTAATACTGATAATTTTTCGGATATCAAACACAAAAAACAAAATTACTGTAAGTAAAGCCAATACAATTCCCATTATTAAAAATACAATAAACAAAATATTAAATGTATCTGATGTCATATTATTCACCCTATGCTTTCAACCATTACTTTATCAACCCTCTATTCCATATGCTATTTCAATACCCTTGCGGGCATGTCTTAGATTATTCATCAAACTATTATACAGTTCAACTTCATATGCGTTATCTGCATCGGCTTCTGCACTTTTTTCCAGAATTTCAATCTTTGAAACAATATCAGCAGCATTTATACCTGCATTTTTAAAGTCTTCCGCACGCCTTACAATCTGGTTTGCAAAAAAATTATACATTACAAGTGCCGTCACGTTATTATCCTCTGCAGCTATGTTACCTGTAACTGTACTGGAAAGATCATTCCACAACTGCACATAATCCACTTTACTGTCGCCCTCTTTGTTAACTGTATCCAGCTCCTTATAATATTGTAAAATTTTACATAAACTCTTAGCGCGGTATGCCTGTTTTTCACCCAGTATAAGTGTAACCCTTTCCTCAGATGGACCATCTGCGCTCTCACCTGCCACTATAGTTAACCATTTGGATGCATTTTTGACATCTACATCTCCGGTTTCAGGATAATAAAAATACAACATTCCAAGCTTATAGGATACTTTTACATAACTATCAACATTATTTTTTAATTCAGTTTCATGGTTGGGAATTACTGTCCGTATCTCTTCACTTTCCCTTTCTGTAAATACACCATCCTCCAACATCGTGTCAATCATTTCAATATATGCATCACTTTTTTCAGGTAATAATTTAATTGCTTTTTCATAATAGGGATAACGTTTTTCTAACTCGTATGTAGCCGATGCCTGAGAGATATACTGATTATATTCATCAATAGCAGTTTTGCTTTTACATACCATACAAAAGGCAGAACAGACAAACATAATCAAAGACATAACTGCGCTTGACAAGAAGATTCTCCATTTTATATTAAGAGATTTTTTATATCCTTCTTCTTCCTCCTTATAATGGTCAAGTGCATACAACAACTCCCCACATGACTGATAACGGTCATCAGGATTTTGCTGTGTACACTTTAGGATAATTTTCTCAAGCCCTGAAGAAAAAGCAGGATTCCAATGCCGAATAGGATACATTTCATAAGGAGGGTCACTGGGATTGCGGCCTGTTACCAAATGATATATTGTAGCCCCCAAACAATAAATATCTGTTCTGGCATCAGTCTGTCCCTGTCCTCCAAACTGCTCTGGCGCAGCATATCCGCGAGTTCCAAGGCAGGTAGTGTCTTCCACATTTTTATCTTTAAACTCTCTGGCAATACCAAAATCAATTAATTTTACCGTTCCATCCGGTTGTAACATTATATTACCGGGCTTCATGTCTCTATAAATTATAGGTGGTTTTCTCGTGTGAAGGTATTCCAACACATCACACAATTGCTTTGCCCATTCAATCACATCTTCGCACATAAAACTCTTTTTTTCTTTCAGTGCTTCGCTTAACGGCTTTCCCTCTATGTAATCCATTACAATTAAAAAAGAATCGGTCTGGTCGATTACATCAATAATACTCGGAAGATTGGGATGATTTAACTTTTTTAGAAGATTAGTTTCCATAATTTGGCTCTGCTTAACAACTTCGAAATCTGTAGAGCCATCCTTTCTAACTTCCTTTACAGCCCATGGTTTATTTGCACGTTCATTCATTGCCAGATATACCGTGCTCATGCCGCCTTTGCCAATTTTATTTAATATTTTGTACTTTCCATCTACAATCGACCCAATCTCTAACATACATCCTCCTGTAGAACTTTAACTAAAACTGCTGTAATATTATCATCCTCTCTACGATTCTTCACCACATCAATCAGTTTTCTAAGTTTCATCTCGATGTCATCTTCACCGGCAAGGTCTTCCGGATATAGCTCATTTAAAATCTCTTCACCGGACAACATGTGGCGAAATCCATCTGAACATAATAAAAATGCGGAAGGCGGTGCAAACTCTCCAATATAATAATCAGGTATCACCCTTTCGCCAACACCAATACACTGCAAAAGTACATTACGCTTGCTGCTACGCAGTGCCTCTTCTTTTGTCATTCTACCCATATCCATTTCCTGTTGAACATATGACTGATCCCTTGTCAATTGTCTGATTTCTTCGGTTAATTGATAAATTCTCGAATCTCCCACATTGCATATATAATATGCATCTTTTACAAGTAGTAACGCTGTAATTGTGGTACCTAGATGAATTCCCTGATTATCACCAAAAACACTAATTTCATCATTTATCCTGTCTAGCAACGAAGTCCAGCTCTCTTTAATCGAAGCGGGTGTCAAACCACTGTAGAGCAAAGAAGGTAAACTTTCCTCAAACCAGTCCGACATCCTTCTAACAACTGTCGAACTTGCAAGTTCTCCTTTTTGTAATCCCCCCATTCCGTCACACACAACAGCAAGCAAAACCCTACCGTTATCAGTCTCTGCCTGCCTAACCAATGCAGCGTCCTGATTTACTTTCTTCACATTTCCGGTGTCTGAACATATACCAGATACAAACTTCATTACATTTCACCCATCCTACTTGACTTCAAACAAAAATTCCTCGTCTGCCAACATAATAACATCTCCACTTTGTAATAAATGCTCTTCTTGAGGCGCTATATAGTCACCATTCAGATATGTATGATTTGTAGAACCTAAATCTACTGCATAATAGTTGATTCCACGCTTTACCACTTTCATATGACATCTGCTAATTGCATCATTATCATTAATGCATAAATTAACCTTTGCCTTATCCTTTCCAACTGTAAACTCAATTCCTTCTACATATCTGCTATCACCATTCTTTTTTCTTATTAGGAATGCCCTAACCTGTGGAATTGATGCAACATTCAGCACAGTAGTCGCATTTCCTGCACCACTGTCAGAATCCATCCCTGCCATATTCAACAGTGTAGTTGCATTTTGGGTATCATGCGGATTATTAAGCTGCGCCGAGGACGTACTGCCTCCCTGATATCCTTGTGACGGATTATCAAAGTTAGGGATGTCGTCCCTTGAAAGAACAACAAATTTCTCACTTTCCTTTTTGTTCTTACTTTTTCTAACTAACATGATTACCATTACAACAATCAATGCAATTACTACCAAAACCGCAACAATAATACAGACTACAACTATCCAGTTTATTTGTTTTACCGTTTCAAGATTCCCCATACTCTTTTGAAGATTCTCTCTCGCAAAATCAACTTCTTCCTGCGAAACGTTGTCCCTGCTTCGCACTTCCTGAGCCTGCGTCAGCCATGTTAACATATTATTATATGTCTCGTTTGTATAAGCAGACGGCTCGAGATTAGCAGCTCTTTGAATACACTCCTTTAACGCCTCTTTATCAACAGTTTCCTCTGTTGATTCCGAACTAAGCGCCACTTCTTCAGAAACTACTTCTTGATTCACTGACTCATCAACCGTATTCTCAGTGTAAGTGACACCCTCTAAATACGGATGCTTAATAAAATCAATTGGTATTGCCCTGAAACATTCCTTCTTCGCATCCTTTTTATTGTATACAAGTAAACCTATTACTTCCCCTGAATTTGCATCCAACAATGCTCCACCGGAATTACCGGCAGATAATACTCCACTTATTCTATTTACACGGTTTCCAATTTCTGAGACAGTCCCTCCAACCAAATTCACATCTGTCTGATTAAAAAATGCCATCCCTTTTTTCGTAAAAGGATTGGTTGTGGGATAACCCACAGCCAAAACACTCTGTGCAATTACCATCTCGGAACTTTTACTCAATACAGCCGGCGGCCGGTCAGTTTCTTCTTCCAATGTCAAAACAGCAAAATCATTCTCTTTACTTTCCTGCTCAATTGATGCCGAAATCAATACATCATCCTGCTTAACAATAGAAATACAGATACCATCTGCTTTGGATAAATCTGCCTCGCTTCCTTTTTTTGCAATATATTTTTTTGCCTTTTCCATGTTAGAATCTGTCATATGTACAACATGGTAGTTAGTTAACACAGTATTGTTATTAATAACAATGCCGCTTCCGCTCTGCAATCTATAAGTGTCTCCATCCTGCGTTGAATAAGTCAATACGACCTGTACTACACTCTTCATATTATTTTCCAAGCATTCTGCACTCGTAACCTTCCCAAAACAAAACACCATCATCACAATGCACACTGCCATTTTTTTCATTTGCGTCCCCATATACATACCTTCCTAATCAGCACAATAATTGCTTTATATTGTACCATTTTTATCCAAATGTAGCAATATATTCATTTCTTAAGGTTTCCTTAAATTGTAATTCAAAAAAGAATATAATTTCCTAAAGTGCCAATCTGCCGATTTAAAGATGATACGGATTTAGGAAAGCTTATGCATGATTTTTCTGTTACAAATCCGGATGATATGAATTTTAAGGACTTGCCACCACAATGAGATATTATTAAAGAAGATAAGGAGGGCATACAGGCTATGTGTAAAATTATGGCTTCTTAAAAATGGATGAACAATTAAATATTATTTTTGCATTGATGCTATATATTATGGACCAGTCTCTAAAGGAAGAAAATTGCACGTTAGACGATATAGGTGCATTTCTTGATTATTTGAATACGACATATTTTTATAAAAATATGTCGTATGAGGATTGCAAAAAGATAGGGGATTTTATCATCAATGTAATTATTTCCAATGAGGGGAAGGCAATGTATTTTGATGGATTTGATTTTGAACAGCGCACCTATAAAATAATGAACATCAGCTATATTGCAAATCTTGTTGTTATTGCAGATTCTGAAGTGAAGCGTACTTCTTATTATCTGACAGACGATAGTTATAATCTGCTGCTTTCTACTTGACAAAAGGAATTCAATCAGGAGTATCCACATTGGAGAATGTAAAAGAAGCATATGGAGAACCTACACAGGTATATGGAGATGATGAGATAGAGACGGCTTCTTATAGAGGAGGAATATGGTAACAGATATGTCAGCTTTACTTTTTATGATGGAGTATTAGGAAAAATTGATATAAAAAATCTTGAATATTAAATTAGAGGCCAGGCGGTTTGTATATCTG
>JAIDHZ010000166.1 GCA_029052995.1 Lachnospiraceae bacterium
ATGATAGATAGTACAGAAAGTGACTTGGAGGAATGAGTCATGATTATAGAAATTAGAGCAAAAAACTGTTATGCATTTAAGGATCAAATTGCATTTTCAATGAAAGCAGATATGCGAAACAAAAAATTTGTGACCAATGTTCATAAAGAAAATAATTTCAATGTAATTAAAACGGTTGGAATCTATGGACCTAACAATGCAGGAAAAACTTGTTTGATTAAGTGCATTAGAGCGATAAAGGGAGTACTTTTAAATAAGAAAAATAGATTGATTCCTAATATATTTACAGAGAGTGATGTATGTGAACTAGGTGTAACATTTATGGCATCTGGAAGAAAGTTTTCTACGGTTGCTTAATGAGCAGACACTATTTATTAAAACAAAAAAGGAGGACATTTTTATGGATATGAAACGAAAAGCATGGATTGTGATGATTATCTTCATTACATTGGCTATCGCAGTTGTGATGGGATTCATAGGTTTATACACTCCTGATCCCATAGGTAAAAAGGGAGTGGTTAAGGAAATTATCCTTCATTTCGATATTATTATCATAGGATGCTGCTTTGCTATTATATTTTTTCTTTTTACTCCTAAAAAAGTAATAAAAAGCCTGCCCGGTATTCTGATTCTTATATTGGCAGCAGTGGCAGGTCTATTTGGCATCGGCACCATCTTCGAAGGAATTATGGCTTTAAATTCCAATCCTATAACGATAGAGAATGGTAACTATGAACTTGAATATAGATCTTCTTATCGTGGACTGGGAACAGGAGAGTATTATATGGTTGTAGTCAATGAATACAGCATCACCCATATTCGTATTGATAAAAACAACTATGATTATCTAAGCTCAAATACACCAAATGTAACAATTTCATATTATCCGTATATTAATATAGCTGCTGAAATTACCTATGAGCCAGATGACCCACAACAGACTGAAGAAATTCATTAAATATTGGTGAAAAAGCCAGCAACTTTACTGCAAGCAACAGGATATCAATCTTGCAATGCTGCAAAGCAGAGGGGTATGTGGTCTACGCTCTGCTTCGGCCCGTGCTAAACGTGTGTCACTGGCACACAGCCCCCTTGCGGCAGGTCTACGTTTCATTTGGTTCGTGCTTAACAAACGTCCACTGGACGTTTAGCACCGCCAACTGTACGTGCAAGCACCCACGCTTGATTCATTGCCCGTGGGAATCAACATGTGGAAATGAAGATTTCATGACAGAAAAAGATATAGCCCAACGTGAGACCGAATTGTAGGCACGTCTGGAACGCTTGGCTGGAACGCCTGGAAGAATTAGAAAAGGATATCCGAAAACGGGAAAAAACAGTAAAAGAAAAGGAAAAAGCCAAGAAACAGATCCTGCTTCGTCTGTCTCCTAACCTTTGGAACGAGCTTGCAAAATGGGCAGATGAGGATTTCCGTTCCATTAACGGACAGATTGAATACCTGTTATCAGAGGCAGTGCAAAAACGTAGAAAATCATAAACAGTCAATAAAGAATGAATGTTAAAGCATTTCGCTTACTTCAACAGCCGTCCTTTACTTGTTTCCTGCCTCTCTCTTGGAAAAAACAGTTTTGCCTTAAACTGGTCATAGTCTATACTGATATCAAATTCTCCGCCTAAAGCACTGGTGTAAGTCCTGACAATAGCAAGTCCCAATCCATTTCCTTCACTATTTCTTGCCTTATCTCCACGGGCAAACTGTTCCACAATATCTTCTTTATCAAAATCCATAAAATATCCCGCTGTATTTGTAATCTCCATGCACAGTTTTTCTTTTGCATCCTGCTGTTTTTCCTTTTACCATACTTCCAAACTATCAATTATATCTATCCATGTTTGCATTTCTCCATATAAAACAAGTCTTGCATATTCTAAGTGTTCATCTATTGCTAAGGCATTAAGTGAGTTTTGTGAGCAGGGGGCAGTTTTCAATCCATCCTCTGATTTGTTACAATCAATCCGTAATATGTAAATTTCAAATGTTGTAAGATCAATACTATTGGTTAGCGGATTATATTCTGCATAAATCAATCCCATTTATATCAATCTTTTCCTGTAAATAATAAAAGCATTTCAATCAGTTCACACAGTCCGTTCATATTGTGTTATAATGTGTTATGTGATTACACAATTCCGATTTGTTGGAAATTTGTTTAGAGCTAAAAATCAGTATCTTACGAGGTGTTCAATGGGTAAGAAATTATCTGAAATGAGTTTGGAAGAGTTATGGCAACTATTTCCTATCTTTTTAACAGAATATCAGACTAGTTGGAAAGAATGGTATTCAGAGGAAGAAATATTTTTGAAAAAGGTAATATCAGGCGCAAGAATAAGTCATATAGGGAGTACAGCAATTGGTTCTATTTGGGCAAAACCGATTATTGATATTCTTGTGGAAGTTCCAAAGGAATCTAAGTTATCAAATTATAAGGATTTGGTTGTAAATAGTGGCTACATTTGTATGGCTCAAAATGCAAATAGTATTTCTTTTAACAAGGGATATACAGAAAATGGATTTGCCAAAAAAGTATTTCATTTACATTTAAGATACATTGGGGATAACAATGAATTGTATTTTAGAGATTATCTTATTGAGCATCCTGATGTTGCAAGTGAATACGAGAAAATGAAATTGAAGTTATGGAAAGAATATGAGCATAACAGAGATGGATATACAAACGCTAAATCCGAATTTATTCAAAAGTACACAGAAAAAGCAAGGTTTCTTTATAGGAATAGATATTAACAATTTTGACTTATATTTACCAATGTGCTTAACATTGAGGGGGGATTGTAGTGATTACTTATGATGATACACATAAAGCAATCGTAGAAAAAGGGATAGATAGTATTAGACAAATATTATTTAGTGATGATAAAGCAATGATTAGATCCGTTTTATTTTGTCTTGATTATTATTTGGATCCATATTATAAAAATAGGCTTTCATATGAAAATGAAATATTTGAGCTGTTACAGGAAGTGGCTGTTTCAAGTAGGGATGATGAAGTGATTGATGATTGCTTGCAACTGATAAAAGATTATGCATGTATTAATCTCACCATTATGAATGAAAAATCAGATAATCAGAAATTTCATGTATAAGAAGCAATAAGCAAAATGAAATTGTGAAACACAAAAGAAATAGAAAGAAGGTGCCACAATGGACATAAAGGAATTGAAAATCTGGCAAAGAAGAAAAAAGATTTTTGAACAGGTATTTGAACGTAAAGGTGGTAAGCGTTACAGATATTGGGAAATTCATGAATAGAATGTAAACCAATACCTGACAGTGTAATTGTCTAAGAAAAATTATAATTAAGGAGGAAATGAGATATGTTGGAAGCAGGCGTTAAAGCACCGGATTTTACATTGCAGGATAAGGATGGCAATGAGGTGTCTCTTGCTGATTTTGCAGGGAAAAAGGTGGTATTGTATTTTTACCCAAGGGATAACACACCGGGGTGCACAAGGCAGGCATGTGCATTTGGCGGTGCGTATGAACAGTTTAAGGCAATGGATGTTGTTGTGATTGGCATCAGCAAGGACAGCGTGGCATCACATCAGCGGTTTGCCCAAAAATACGAGCTGCCATTTATATTATTGTCTGACCCGGAAAGAATTGCTATTGAGGCATATGATGTGTGGCAGGAGAAGAAAAATTACGGAAAGGTCAGCATGGGAGTAGTCCGCACTACCTATGTTATTGATGAGGAGGGGAAGATTGAGAAGGTCATGAAGAAGGTAAAGCCGGACACAAATGCGGCGGAGATTTTGGAGTATTTGAATCGTGGTTAATTTTTTTGAACAATATTTAACCCCTGTTCAGTTGTGAAAGCTTTGCCTGTCTGATATGATGAAAACATTACAGGGGTTCATCATTTTTCTCAACCAGCGTTCAGCAAGGTTTTTCAAAACAGAAAGATGAATTTGTTATAGACTTTTTGTTTCGGCATATAATGAAAAGAAAGAATAATAAGGACTCATAATGAGACAAAGAATTTCATTAGAACCGGAGGCATTAGAAGTCTCTGTTGCCAATGCAAAGCCGCCCTTTATTTTCCAGATGCCGCCAAGTCAGGGACGGGAGGTGCTGGAAGAGGTTCAAAGCACACCGATTTGCATGTATCCTGTAAATATACAAAATATCATTATTGATGTGGGAGAATGGGGCAGTGTGAAGGTTTATACTGTATGCCCGGAATGTGTAAGCTCCCCTGCAAATGTTATATTTTATCTTCATGGTGCAGGTTGGGTGTTTGGAAGCTTTCATACCCATGAGAAGCTGGTGCGGGAACTGGCAGCGAGAACGGAATCCATTGTGGTATTTCCAGAGTACAGCCGTTCTCCGGAGGCTCGTTATCCCGTAGCAATTGAACAGTGCTATAATGTATTATGTAAACTGAAATGTGTTTTAAATCAGATGGAAATACAGATGAATCCCTGCACCCTCACCGTAGCGGGAGACAGTGTGGGGGGAAATATGGCTATTGCCATGGCGCTTATGGCAAAGTATAGAAAGGGTCCATTTATCCAAAAGCTGTTATTATATTATCCGGTAACAAATGCATGTTTTTCTACGGCTTCCTACCGTCAGTTTGGGGAGGGGTATTACCTGTATCGTCAGGGGATGATGTGGTTCTGGAATCAGTATGCACCATCCGGCTGTGATAGGAATCAGATTACTGCCTCACCACTCAGGGCAGGTATAGAGCAGTTAAGAGGTCTTCCGGATACCATGCTCTTAAATGGAGAAGCAGATGTGCTCCGGGACGAAGGGGAGGCCTTTGCCTGCAAATTAAGGGCGGCAGGAGTAGATGTAACCGCTATACGGTTTCAGGGCATGATACATGATTTTGTCATGTTAAATGCGCTTAATCAGACAAATGCATGCCGTGCTGCAATGGATGTTTCTGTTTCGTGGATTAACAGGAAAAATGCATTGTCATAAGCTGCTGTAAAAAATATATAATGAAGCAGGTTGTAAATAGAAGAGTATAAAGCGGCAAGAGGCTTGAACGTTAAAAGTGTAATTAGTAGCAGGATTTATTATTCCAAAAAAGTCAGAGTGTAATTCCAAAATAGTAAATAACAATCAAAAAGAGGAATAGACTTCGTTTTTGATTGTTGTTTCTTGAAAAACGGAGTATAATATCGGATATAAACATAGAGGTAGTGTAAAATAGATTATGAAAATCTATGAGACGGGAAATTTCCCGCATTAAAATCTGCTTCGTAGATGGGAGGACAAGAAGGCAATCAATTTTGCAGAGTAAAATTGGTACAAAGATGAGGGAGGATATTAATATGGAATTAAGGCTTGCAAATGATGAAAAAAAGGAGGAAGGCGGAGGATTAAAATTAGCGGGGGTGGAGTCTGCCAATTCTTTAAATAATCCTGCAAAGGAGGAAAACCCATGGGATTTTGATAAACAGGCAGGAGCGGTGCAGTCAATGTCAATCTCGGAATCTGCACCTTACCAATCAGATATGTCGGTGCATCAAGGTGAAAGCACTGTTGTAAAAGTAAGTGGGATTATTATGTACCTTTCATTTATAGGGGAAATTGTAATTATAGCTTTATTGTGTATGGGTCACAAGATAGATATTTATGCTGACATGTTTCGTTATAAATTTATATTACGTTTTTTTCAAATTATACCGTTTGTTGATGCGATTATTGTAAACGCATTATATGAAAAAAAGATATCTCTTATTTTTCTTGCGGGTTTTTTGACGTTTCTTTATCCGGGAAAAAGAGATAGGCATGTAAATGGTGGAGGATTTGGAACGCTGCTTGGGATTGCCTCTTTGATTGCAGTGATTGCGGTATTAGGAAATTTGATAAGTGCAATGCTGACTTATGGTGTGAAAACAGTGAGGATATCAGATAAGGAAACAAGGACAGAGGTGGCGGCTATGTTAGACTATCCAACAGCCAATGGAAATACCTTTGGAGAAACTTTACGTTCCAGTTTTATGATTGCAGAGGCAACCGTAGAGGAACAGGGGGGTAAGAAAATAATTGCATTATTGGGAAACGGCTCCTGTATGTTAAATTCGGATAACACTTATACTATGACGAATAAGAATACACCTACTCTGCTTTTATATGAAAAAGATACAGCCACCAATACCTATGAATTAAAAGGGGTAACAACGGGTAATATGCAATTAAATTCGCCTTATATAAAATGGTATCAAAATGAAATTTTAAGATATTGATGTATATTCGTTTTTATATTAAAACAGCCGTTGACACAGCGGTTGTTTTTTAATATAATTCACTTCATGTCGTTAAAGCTTTAAATGGCAAAAGTTTAAGGCACATAAACTATTATTTATCATAATCTGGTCTTAAAACTTAAAGGAGGGAGAAAACTATGGTAATTAAAATTGTGTTACTCATTGTATTTTTTGCAGTAATGGTTGGTGTTGGTATCTATTCAAGGAAAAATGCTACCAATGTCAATGATTTTGTTTTAGGAGGAAGAGGTGTTGGACCGTGGCTTACAGCTTTTGCATTTGGTACGTCTTATTTTTCTTCTGTTGTGTTTGTGGGGTATGCGGGACAGTTTGGATGGAAATATGGTCTCGCTTCTACATGGATTGGTCTTGGAAATGCATTTATTGGAAGTCTGCTTGCCTGGCTGGTGTTAGGACGGAGAACACGTATCATGACACAGAGGTTAGACGCAAAGACTATGCCGGAATATTTCGGAATGCGTTTTGATTCCAAGGCACTTAGGGTTGTGAGTTCTGTTATCGCATTTGTATTTTTAGTACCTTATACAGCATCTATTTACAATGGTCTTTCAAGGCTGTTTGGTATGGCATTTAATATTAAATATGAGTTCTGTCTGATTGTTATGGCATTGCTGACCGGTGTATATGTAATTGTGGGCGGATACATGGCTACTGCATGGAATGATTTTATCCAGGGTATTATCATGCTGTTTGGTATTTGTGCAGTTATTGCTGCAGTGTTAAACGGGCAGGGAGGCTTCTTAAATGCTGTGAAAGAACTGGCAGCAATTTCTGCTGATGATGTAGCAGTACCGTCACTTCAGGGAGGCCAGGGTCTGCTTGCAAGCTTTTTCGGACCGGATCCTTTAAATCTGCTTGGCGTTATTGTATTGACCTCCCTTGGCACATGGGGACTTCCACAGATGGTACATAAATTCTATGCTATAAAAGATGAAAAAGCTGTTAAGACAGGAACGGTTGTTTCTACATTTTTTGCAATTATAATTTCGGGTGGATGTTATTTCTTAGGTGGTTTTGGAAGATTGTTTGACTGTGACGCAATATACAATGCGGATGGCAGTATTGCATTTGACTCCATTGTACCGCAGATGTTGTCCACATTACCAGACATCTTAATTGGAATTGTGATTGTATTAGTACTTTCCGCTTCCATGTCAACCTTGTCTTCGCTGGTACTTACTTCAAGCTCCACGCTGACACTGGATTTTCTAAAAGAAACCTGTATAAAGAAAATGGATGATAAGACTCAGTTGATTATCATGAGGGTGCTGATTGCATTTTTTATTATTCTGTCGGTTGTACTGGCATTGAATCCACCGACATTTATCGCCCAGCTTATGGGTATTTCGTGGGGTGCCCTGGCTGGTGCGTTCTTAGCTCCGTTTATGTATGGGCTTTATTCAAAAAAGGTGACAAAGGCTTCTGTCTGGGCAAGCTTTATTGTAGGAGTGGGTATTACAGTGCTCAATATGTTCATTAAATTTATTGCATCACCGATTAATGCAGGTGCCATTGCCATGTTGGCCGGTCTTGTAGTAGTGCCGTTGGTAAGTGCGGTTACCCCGAAGCTTAAAAAGGAGTTTGTGGATGACATTTTCACCTGCTATGATGAAAAAGTAACTGTACACAAGACCCATTCTTTGGAGGAGTAATCTGTTGAGGTTTAATGAAAGAAATAGTGTATATAAGCGAAAGAGGGTATTCTTTCGCTTTTTGTGACTCAACTATAATCTGTTCAAAACACCATCAACATCTATTCCCGGGTGCGTCAAATACATACGGCAGACCCTGTCAACATCCTCTTCCATAATACCATATTTTTTTGCAATTTTCTCTACCTGCACTCCTTTATCAATGTCTCTCATTATGAAATGAATTATTTTATTCAAATCTGCGTTATTCTTTGTTTTAAGACTTTCCAAATGGGTGCTTTTGGCTTCTGCAATGTTTTTTTGGGTAATTTGAAATGTACCGTCATCCTTTACCTCAATAACCGCCATTGTAACCGGAAGAAAAAAACGCCCGGGACCGCAGCTTCCCGGATTCAGCCATACCTGATTTTTTCTGCTCTTCTCCTCGTATATGTGGGAATGCCCATAAATCACAATATCAGCATTGGAAATATCTTCGTGTATTTCATCTTTATTATGAATGACAAAAAAATGAAGCCCTTGTACCTGTACATGGAGACTTTTGGGAATATCTGCTGCCCATTGTGTATCTGCATTGCCCCGAACTACATATAAGGGTGCTATTTTCTTTAATTCCTCCAACACTTTATATGTGTCAATATCACCTGCATGCAGTATCATGTCGCAGTCCGCTAATATCTGCCTGACTTCTTCCCGTAGTTTTCCATGCGTATCCGAAATAACACCAATTTTCTTCATATGCCCTTTCGCCTCCACATGTTTTCGTCCAATGTTTAATAAACTCATTTATTATGTTATAACAAAACAAAATGGCAAAAGCAAGCTTTTCTATATAAAAACAGCCGTTGACACAGAGGTTAGATGTAAAGACTATGCCGGAATATTTCGGAATGCCTTTTGATTCCAAGGCACTTAGGGTTGTGAGTTCTGTTATCGCATTTTTTACATATGTTTTTTCGAATCTTTACTTTGATAGCGGGAAGAACTATGTTATACTATAAGGATAGAAAAAGCGTATGTTGATTATGAAGGCTCGAGACCAGATAAAAGGAAAGAGATGTAGATGAAACAATTAAAAAAAGGAATATGAGAAGAATTGTAAACCGGGTATTGTCCATAGCGTTGACAATGGATACACCGGATAATCATGTTTTGTGTGCATTTGAGGAATTGATTAAATAATATTTGTGGATATTTTCATGGAATAGTGTTACAATGTATAAGCGTTGTTAGATGAATTAGATAAAGGAATTATATAATTTGTTGAAGAAAAGCCTGAATATTAGTGAATGAATAATATAAGAAAAGATTCATGTTTACTCTTGTTAAAATAATTGAGATAAGGAGGAAATAAACAATGGGTAAAAAGGAGTGCTCTGCTATTGAACGATCTAACAGGATTGCTGTGCTTTGTTTTGTGATTTTGGATTTGGTGCTTGTTTTGGCTTATTTGGCGGAGGTATTAAAGCATGCAAGAACAATTGGCTATTATTTTGTGTTTTGCATTTTGGCGCTGGTGCCGCTATTTATATCAATAGGGATGTTTCAGAGGAACAGGGAATCTGAACTTATTAAGTACTCTATTGCAATAGGATATAGCATCTTCTACTTTTTTATTATTTTTACTACGGTTTCGCCGGCGGCATATACCTATACCATGATACTGGGACTGCTGCTGATTAGCTATAATGACAAAAAGCTGACACTTTCCTATATGGGTGCGAGCCTTATTGCCAATGTAATCCAGATTGTGGTAATGGGTGTGCAGGGACAGATTGCAGATGGGGATGTGGCAAATGTTGAGATTCGAATTGCCTCGCTTTTACTGTTTACTATATTTATGTATTTGGAAACCCAGGGTACAAAGCAGAATAATGATATGCAGATTAGACAGATTGAGGGGGAGAAGGAGCGCACGACGGATATGATGCAGCAGATTCTTGGAATTTCCGAGAGAATGATAGAGGATGTCCGGACTGTTTCTGAAAAAATGCATATTTTAGAGACAACGGCTGACCGAACCAAAAATTCAATGGAAGAGGTAACGATTGGTACAAATGAGACTGTAGAATCTATTCAGATGCAGCTTCAGAAAACAGAGGATATTCAGCGTACCATTAACAGGGTAGAGCAATCTTCCGATTCTATCAGTAATGATATTTCTGATACGAAAAAAGAATTGGAGTCATCACAAATTAATATTGATAATCTGATTAAGCATGTCAATATTTCCAATCAGGCCAATGAAAATGTATCAAAAGAACTGGGAGAGCTTTCTGAATATACAGACCAGATGCAGTCTATTATTGGATTGATCAATGGTGTTGCCGAACAGACCGGATTACTTGCTTTAAATGCCAGTATTGAGGCAGCCAGAGCTGGTGAAGCAGGGCGGGGTTTTGCAGTAGTTGCATCGGAGATTTCCAATCTGGCAACCCAGACCCAGCAGGCAACCGTGGAGATTACTGCATTGATTGGCAACATTTCTAATGAGCTTTCGGAGGTAGTGCAGGTTATTGAGAAAATGATAGAAAATGCCAGGGAACAGAATAAAGCAGCCAACAGTACTGCCGACAGCTTTAAGACGATTTCCGAAAAGACACAGCAGATTCATCAGGAAGTGGGTCAGATGGTAAGCCTGGTAGCTGAACTTACAAGTGCAAATGAGTTGATAGTGCATGGTATCGAAACAATTTCTGCGGCGACAGAAGAAGTAACAGCACACTCTAATGAGACATTGGAAAGCAGTGAGGAAAACAGTGCAATTACTAATGAAGTAGGAGGTATCATAGAGGGATTAAGCCAGCTTGCACAGGAATTACAGGCAATGAATGGGTGATTAATGTAAGATGGGAGGCATTGCTTAATTTTATCTCTTTATGAAATCCCCGTTTTTTCCGAAATATTATATATAGCGGACAACAAAAAAGCCGAAAGGCTTTTTTGTGTATGGGGGAAATGCTATCAGTTGTGATGAATTCCTATGAATATCAAAAAAGTGGCAAGTATGAAAAATGAGGTGACAGCATGAACTATCAAATTAGTGGCGGCAATCAGGGAAATACATATGACAGTATGATGTTTGGCGGTGCAGGTTTATCGGGAACAGGTAAAACGGACCAAGATGGTGCAAATAGTATTTTGAAAAATAACGATATTGGGGATTTGCTGAAATGTAAGCTTGTTAAGGGTGGAGAACACCCGGTGCTCGATATGAATGGCGTTCAGATTAAGACAAGGGCTTCCAAAGAGCTTTCAGAAGCAAAAGAAGGAGATACCATTTATTTAAAAATCCAGCAGGCAGACAAGAATAAAGTGTCATTAAAGATAGCAGGTATTGTTTCGGCGGCAGAAGCCTTAGAGGGTTCATCGTTGGGAGCGGTAACCAGTGCACAGGTAATGCAAAGCACAGAACAGTTCTCAGATATGATTAAGGAAAATATAGGAGGCGCTTTAGATGAGAAGGAAGCAAAGGAAAACCAAAAAGAGATTTTGAGAAATATTTCACCGGAAGAGATTACTAAGCTTCGAATGATGCAGATTGATGTGACAAATTCCACCCTTTCAGATTTGATAGGCATGGTTATTAATATTCGGTCTAACGAGCATCAGGATGAGGTAAACGAACTGCTTTCGGACATTGCGGAGGAGACAATCGGAAAGCTTAAGGAATCCTTTGCACCGGGAGCAGAGTCGAATAATATGACAGCGGGGACAGAGAATGCGGGCGGTGAAGATTATGTGGCAGAGCTCGCACCGATAGCAGACGTTCCGGTTAAAAGCAACTTAAACAGTGAAGGATATGTTGTAAGTACACCAATTCGTCCGGCAGGAGAAAAAGCTGCTAATGGCATGGAAGGTGGCCTGCAGGGTGATGATGGTTCCGGAAAAAATGAGGGACAGGTTAAGGTCACAGAGGAACAGCTGATTTATCTGATTAAAAACAATATGGATTTGACCATTGAGAATTTGAATATTGCAAGAACAAGTGTAAATGAGTCAAGCAAAAGCCAGGAACTTCCAATTGATAATCAGGTATGGAATGATATTTATCCCCAGGTGACAGATATAATTGAGGCAGCGGGAATGACAGTTTCTGAGCAGAGCCTTTCAGGAGCGCAGTTTATGTTAAAGTATGAGCTGCCGATTACGGTGGATTCCCTTCGTCTTTATATGGCAGTAAACTCTTTGAACCAGAGAGGTATGTCAGAGGAGCAGACTAAGGCTAATATTAATGAACAGATTGCCCAGGGAAATCCACCGGAGCAGGCAAGAATAAATGGAAGCACCATACATGAACGGGCAACACGTATGGTAGAAAAGGTGAATACCATAACAATGCAGTCGGTGGACAGTGCTGTGAATCAGGGAAAAACTATTACGATTTCCCTGTTATATAATATGACTATGCGAACGGCAGGTAACCGCAGAATAAGTACACCGGTAAATGCCGGTGTGGAGGGGGCAAGCCTTTCTTTGAGTGGGAATTCCGGGGATGGTTATAAGCCGGAGGGTACAGGAATGCCGTTATCAACGAATTCGAATGCAGTGGCAGTGAGACGCCAAATTGAGGAAATACGTCTATCCATGACAATGGAGGCGGCGGTTCGTCTTATCAATATGGATATTAATATTGATGCAAAACCACTTTCACAGATTGTTGAGGCATTAAGAAATCAGGAGAATACTTATTATGAAAAAGTGGCCTCTACTCATGATTTACATGATGTCCCGGAAGAGGAGGACTTGTTAAAGGAAACCTTAAAAAAGACAGATGAGTTAAAGGTAATGCCTGAATATGCATTAGGTGAGATGGTAAGGCAGCCATCCATTACAGTGAGCGGTCTTTATGATACTGCAAGTAAGATGAAGGTCAGCCTTTTGAATAATGCGTATGAAACCATGATGACAAGACCGAGAAGTGATATGGGTGATTCGATTACGGAGGCTTTTCAGAATATAGATGATATTTTAAAGGATTTGGATTTGGACCGTAATGAGGAAAATCAGCGTGCAATTAGAATTCTTGCTTATAATGAGATGGAGCTCTCAATTCAGAATATTATCGGTGTCAAAGGGGCTGATGCCAAGGTGCAGCAAATGTTTGAGACATTGACACCACAGATTGTTTTAAATCTGATACGGCAGAATAAGAATCCGCTTAATATGACAATTGACGGGCTAAATGAAGAAATTATGCAGCAAAAGGAAGTATTAGGTGTAACGGATGAACAGCGGTTTAGCGAATTTTTATACCAGATGGATAAAAATAATGCCATTACGAACGAGGAGCGTCAGAGTTTTATTGGAATTTACCGTTTGCTTGACAAGGTAGAAAAATCCCATGGGAAGGATATCGGTGCGCTCATCCGTAACGGGCAGGAGGTAACGCTTCGCAATCTCTTTGTGGCAGACAAGAGCCGGAAGGCAAGGGGAATTAATGTTGCTGTAGACGAAAGGTTTGGAGAACGGGTGGATGTAAATACCCAGGAGCAAGGCATTTTAGAGCAGATTGATACGGCTTATAATCAGACGCTTACCGGCAGCATTTTACGCCATATCCGTCCGGAAATATTAAAGAGTCTGCAGGATGCGGACTATCAAAATATGTCATTTGAGGAATTAAATGCCCTGATGAAAGCGGGAGACAATGGTGTTGGCGAAACAGAGCTTTCGGAGGAGTTATACGCTGTTTTGCAGGAGGCTCTTTCTTATGAAGATGAGGTCTCAACTATGCTGGAAGCCAATGACATGCCACGTACGGTAACTAATATGATGGCAGCTCATCAGGTTATGTATGGAAGTGACGGAATATTTGGCATGATTCATAAGGCAAAGAACAGCCTGACGAAAGAAAAGCGGGAAGAGATTACAGCCCGGGAGGCAGTCTTTTTAGACGCTGTTGACAGTAAAGAAGATGTCATATACGGATTGGAAAATATAAGGTCTTCGCTGTCGCAGGCGATTCATGAGAAAGAATCTGATGGAACAATTACTTCCATGGATATACAGGCACTAAAATACATTAATGCAGGAATGCCGATTGCCATGCGGGCGGTGGAGCAGGATGTATTTCAGGTTCCGATTGTAGTTGATGATAAGGTCAGCATTATGAAGGTTTCCATTATACATGACGGAAGCAATGCAGGGGAGATAACTGCCACTATGGATACACCAAGGTATGGAACAATGGAAGCATTTTTACATATGGAAGGCAGTCAGGTTGAAGGTTATGTTGTGACTGAGGATGAAAGTGGACAACGTGTATTGGAAGCCAACGAGCTTACTCTCCGTTCCGTATTTGCAAAAGCTGGTATGGAGGTTAGGGACCTGCGTTTAGACGGTACAAAGCCTGTACATTATGGTTCGGAGGTTAAAAAGGAGAAAATACCAACTTCAAAGCTTTATAAAGCTGCGAAACAACTTATCACGGCTATTAAGTTAACCGGAATTAACGCCGATAATTAAATTAGATGTAACAGCGAAAACGGAAAAGGAAGTCCGTCATGAAAAGTTTTAAGGCAGAGAGAAAAGGAATTCCCTGTGAATAAAAAATATTGAGGTGACGAATATGAGACTTAATCATAACACATTAGCTTATGCTGCCAACAGTAATCTGAATGCAATTAACAATAATCTGACACGTTCCATGGAACGTCTTTCTTCAGGATATAAGATTAACAAATCCTCTGATGATCCTGCAGCGTATGCAATTTCCCAGAAAATGCAGGCACAGATTGACGGATTAAAGAGAGCAACCAATAATGCAAATGATGGTATATCAATGATTCAGACGGGAGAAGGTGCGCTTAACGAGGTACATTCTATTCTTGCAAGAATCAGGGAGCTGACTGTCCAGGCTGCAAATGAAACTTATGATGAAGAGGATAAGGATGCAATGCAGGCAGAGATTAAGCAGATGCAGGCAGAGATTGACCGAATTGCAGAGACTACAGATTTTAATGGCCGTAAATTATTAAACGGAGAGTTAAACAAAAAAGGATATGTTGATACCAATGATTTGAGTATTGTTGAGATAGGTGGAGATATTGATCCGGGTGAATATGGTATTACAGTAACAGGCACAGGTACGCAGGCTCAGAATTCTATTAATGTATTGCCGGATAACTATGTTGTACCAAAAGCCAACGAAGGAACACTGCTTATTAATAATTTTGAGATTGAGATAAAGGAAGGCATGACAGGTGCCGAGGTAAATTCCAAAATTCGTGATGCCGCATATAAGATTGGAATTGATTATGATATGCAGTCAGGGGCTTTAACTACTCAGGAATATGGAAGTAAGCAGTCTATTACAGTTAAGAGTGCAAATGATAACGTTGCAGCATTGTTTGGTGCGACTGGGGAGACGACATATGGTTCCAATGCAGAAGCAGAATTTACACAACAAGGCGGCGCTAGGGTTGGATTTAAAGACACGGCAACAATTGAAACACAGGGTAACCGTATTACGGTGACAGATAAGAATGGATTTAAGATGGTATATGATGTGGAGCCGGGCAGTGCAGCTGCTGCAGATGTTACTGCAAATATTACGGTGTTGTCAGCCGGGCCCATGGTATTTCAGGTTGGCAGCGATGAGGGACAGGTTATGAATGTCAATATCGGTAAAACAACAGTAGAGTCATTAGGTATTGATAAAATTAATATATATACAAATGCATATGCACAGGATGCATTAGGAAAGATTGATGATGCAATTGTAAAGGTTTCTGATATTCGTTCTGCACTTGGTGCCATTCAGAACCGTTTGGATTACACCGTAACAAATCTTGAGACGGCAGATGAGAATCTGACCAGTGCCGTATCACGGATTAAAGATACAGATATGGCAGAGGAGATTACGGAATATACAGAGAGAAATGTATTAAGCCAAAGTGCGCTTCAGATGCTGACCCGTTCGAATGCACGTCCGGAGGGGCTACTGCAGTTGTTCCAGAGATAAGGGGATGTAATATGACAGTAGAAGAGATGAACATATATAAAATGCGAATTTCGCAGGCAGGAATTGCTGAGCTGACAGTAGTTATGTTAGAGATGGAGATGCAGTGGATTAAAGAAGCACTGGATTTTTATGAGAATTCTGACATAGATTCATTTTTGGAAGCGGTAAATAAGGCACAGTCAACTCAGGTGGAATTGATGAATGTTATGAATATGGATAATGCAGTGGCAACAGATGTATATTCAATCTTTGCATTTGTTAACCGCCAGCTTATTGAGGCAAAAATCAAGCGCCAGCCATTAGACCTTTCAAGATGCAAGGGAATGCTGGAACGTCTCCATGAAAGCTTTCAGAAAATTGTTTCTACTGATACGGCAGGTCCCATCATGTTACAAAGTGAAAAGGTGTATGCCGGCCTTACTTACGGCTCCGGCGGACTTATGGAAAACAGCGTTGGGGGAAAAGAGTATACTGTGTGACAGGCTTATGACTGTACAAGGAGGTTACATAATGAAAAAGGAAGATTGTTTATTTTGTAAGATTGCAAACGGGGAGATTCCGTCCACTACCATATATGAGAATAATGATTTTCGTGTTTTTTTTGATATTGCACCGGCGAGCAAAGGCCATGCGCTGATTGTTCCTAAGCAGCATTATAATGATATTTTTGATATGGATGCTGAAACGGGGGGGAGATTATTTTCCCTTGCTACTGCGGTTGCAAGAGCTTTGAAAAAGGAGCTTAAATGCGAAGGCATGAATATTGTACAGAATAATGGATTGATTGCAGGACAGACTGTATTTCATTTCCACCTGCATTTGATTCCGAGATATACCGGAGATACTGTTAATATTGTATGGCAGCCGGGGGAGGCAGATCAGAATGAGCTTCAGGCGCTCGCAAAGGCAGTCCGGAAGGATCTTTAACTGGTTACATGTAAGTTTTAATTAAATATAACGCAATTAGATGGATCGGATAGAACCAATAGAAAAACATTTTGGCTTCCGGTCCTTTCTTTTTGTTATAAAAGGCAATAAACACCAAAGCGAGTACACCGTATAATTCTGTTGGACCAAAAAATAAATATAAAATTAAAGTGCATAAAATTAAACGTGTCAGGGGAGACTTTTCTGTTACATAAAACATACAGATTAATAAAACACCGCCTAACCCATAGTCACAGTGAATCAGATATGCAGTAATCCAAAGAAAAACAAGCAAAATCCAGTACCTTCTCCGATTGTTAATCTCTTCTAGGCAGAAGATGCATAACAGTCCTAATGTAAGGGTGAAAAATACATTTTGGTGCCCCCAGTCAAACAGCTGCCTGCGGAATGCCAAATCAAAAGGAATTTCTGAAATGATTGTAAATATAAATAATCGGATAAAATAATTAAAAGGACTTCTTGTGTGATGAAATCCCTCTACTATGAGATAACAATAAATGGGAAAGGCAATTCTTCCTATCTCTCGAAGAACTGGATATTCAGGGAAAAAAATTAATCCCACATGATCAATTAGCATGGAGATTACAGCAATCATTTTAAGGTAAAAATGATTGATGAACCCTACTGGTTTTTCGTTCAAGGAAATTACCACCTTTCATTGCTTTGACATATTTTCTGTACCATTGTTACTAAGTATAGCAGAGGGAAAAATAAAGCACAATGTTTTTTTGATAAAAAAGTGGCATTTATCTTGAAAGATTGTGTTTGTATCGTTATAATAAACAATATATGGTATGTGAAAGGAGCTAAACCAATGGCGAAAGAAGAGAAATTCAAAACAACATCTTTTGGAGGATATGATAAAACAGCAGTAGATCAGTATATAGATAATTTGAAAAAAGAACATCAAGAGGATGTTGCAGATTTGAAGCAGACAATCAGCAAGCTTAGTGAGACTGTAAAGAGCTTACAGCTTGTAAAAGACAGCATGAATTCCGAGTCAAATCAAGCAATTGAAAATATGCAGAAATATAATGAATCATTGCAGTTGGAACTTGAAAAGGCAAACCGCAAGCTGGCAGAGAAGGAAGAACACAGCAAGGGATACACAGACAAGCTTGAGATTATCTCAAAGACCCTGGTGGATACCAATGAACGTTGTGATATCATGTTGAAGGATGCAGAGGCAAAGAGTAAGCAGATGGTGGAAGAGGCAGAGGCAAAGAGCAGCCAGATGCTGGTTTCTGCAAAGGAAGAAAGTAACAGGCTTCTATCAGATGCTAAAACCAAAAGTAACAATATGATGCAGGAAGCTCAGGAAAAGAGCACCCATTTAATGGAGGATTCCCAAAGGCAGAGTGCAAACATTATAAAACGTGCTGAAGAAGAACGGGATGCATTGAGGGTGCGTGCTGAAGAGGAGTACAAGCAGTTGACAGCGCAAAAAGATGCTGAATGCCGGGAAATGATAGAAAATGCAACTCAGGAAAAAGAAAACATGTTAAGTGAAGCCAGAGAGAAGGTGAATTCTATTCGTGCTTCCATAAAACGTGAGTGTGAGAATGTAAGTGCTTATATGGCAAGCTTGATGGATTCTGTTGAAGGTGTTGTAAAAGCATGTAATGAGACAAAGAGTATTACAGAAAAAGCGTTTAAAGGAATTGGAACTTCTAAACCGGAGACTCTGGCATTACCCGATGAAGATGCAGATGAGATTCCGCAGATTGACGTTAAGTAGGTGTGAATATGGATAAGGATCGTATAGATAGCTTTAAACAATTTGCTAAGTATTTGGAATATCCCATGGTTGTATTTGAAGCGGAGTCCGGAAAGGTTCTGGATATTAATTATGAGGCAGAGGTGCTTATAGGAGGTAACGCTGTTAAGATTCATTTAGAACCTGGAAGAGCTATGACTAAAATCAATTTTTGGGAAAAGCTGCACGATAAAAAAACAGTAATGTGGCAGAGTATGCGGCTGCTTGCGGATGATAGGGAGTATCTAATCAATGGTTTGGTTAATGAGGCGGTTTCTGATGGGAACACCATTTACAGTCTCATGTTTGAGAAACAGACAGATACCAGCTTTGGTGGATTGATTCTTGAACGGGTTTTAAATCAGGCAGGTGCTGTGGCGGTTTATTTAGGAAGAGAAGGAGACGGGTTTCAGGTTGAGTTTATCTCAAAAAATATTAACAGATATGGTTATACAAGAGAACAGTTTTATGAAGGCGTTATTCATTTGGCAGATTTAGTGTGTCCGGAGGACTGGGAATGGGTGGAGGAAAGCATGGAGGATGCTATAAGGGCACATGAGAATGAGCTTGAATTTTCTTGTAGAATTTTTACAGAGATTAAGGAACTGATTCCGGTAAGGGTAAATGTAAGATATGTTTATAATGATTACGGTAAATTGACAGATGTGGAACTGCTTATTATAGATTCCAGGGAAGAGTTAAGACGTAATAGTGAGAATATGCATTTAAATAATGCGATTTCCAAAATGAAGAATGTAGTGATGGTAAAATCATATCATGCCGGAAAGCGTACGCTCCTATACATTTCTCCAAATGCCGGAATGGTAGGAATGAATGTTGAAGCGCTTTCTAAAGGTTATAAGCTCACAGAGGATTATATTCATCCGGATGACAGGGATGAGGTACTTGATGGGATTTATCAGGCAGTAGCCAATGGTGTTACAGACTATAGCTATACTTACCGTATGGTAAGGGATGATGGAAAACTGATATGGGTATTAAGCGAGGCAACAATTACCAGAATATCAGATGGTGAGGCTGAGATTTCTGTTTTGTTGACAGATATAACAGAACAAAAAGAGATAGAAAAGGAGCTTGCTGCAGCAAGAGAACGTGTCTTTTTGAGAGATGCAAAGAAAAAAAACGAGGCTCCCGTGTCTGCCAATGTTGATAAGGATGATAAAGAATTGTTAGAACAATTCTGCCTTCTGACGGAAGCCCTGAACCAAAATGCAGATTACTATACTGTGGTGTTAGACTGGAAGGGTAAATTATTAACTAATCCGGTAGGGCCGGTTGATGAAATGGGACAGTTTTATGATCTTTTTGAGCGTCGTCAATTTAAGGAACAATTTATAAATGTGTCGGCAAAGGCAAACGAGCTGGGAAAACCGCAAAGCGCAAGCTTTGCAGTGGACCGGCTACAGGTTCACATGGTATTGGCATCTATTGCAACGAAGGGTGCCGTGATAGCGTATTTGGTACTTACAAGTTTTAAACAGGATGGTTTAGATCGTATTGGCTCAGTAATTGAACAACAATCGAGGCTGGCAAATGCTGTTGTAAAATGTCTCTATGCCGAAGAGATGGAATTGCAGGAGCAAAAATACAGAAAGCTTGCAGAGATGCATTTGGAAAAGGAACGAAGGAGCAGGCAGGTAGCCAGTGATATTTTAGACTGTATTGTTGCCAAGGCAGAATCCGGGATTGGTGAGGCGTGCCAAAAGGCGGGAGTTTTCTTATCAGTTATAAATATTGGACTGTATAAAGAGAATAAAGATGAAGAAAAGACGGAATCCTATTATACATGGAACCGGTTTGGTGATGATGCCGGATTTTTTGATGCAATGGCTATGACAGCGTTAGAATATAAAGCATTGCGTGAATGCATGAATGATAATGGCTATGTTGTGGCTGATAAGACTTCGGCGGAGCCTTTTATAAAGGAAATGCTGAGAAAAACGGGAATGGAAGTCATTTTTGTACGCCGTATGGTTATGGGTTTCGGGCAACGGGGATATATCGTTTTTGCGGATGATCGTAAGCGGCGGAAGTTTGAAGAAAAAGAGATTGGATTTATGGTGTTGGTTTCCCAGATTTTTGAGGGTATGCTTGTCAGCAATCAGAAAATGATTCGGGCACAGAGCGTAAAGGAGACTTTTATTGAGGCATATGATTATATTCGGGATGCGGTATTTGTAAAGGATAACGAGACAGGTGACATTATTTTTGCCAATAAAGCAATGGATAAATTATTCGGCTACAGCGTGGTAGGGATGCCGGCGGGCGCCGTGGTTAGTGATCAAATGGAGCAGTACAAGAATATTAGCAACGTTGGAAAACGATTTATTGCTAATAAAAAGGTGACAAAATGGCAAAGATATATGAAAGAGTTAGACCAAAATATGAACATTGTTGAGGTTCATATGGAGTTGTTTAATGACACAGACTGCAGCCTGTATATATTGAAGAAAAGCAAGATTAAAAAATAATTCGTCAAAATCTTAAGTTTAACAGAGAAAATGACGATATACATGGGAAAGGAGTACGAACATGGCAAGTTCGGATATTGGAATTGATTTGGGTACAGCTAGTATTCTTGTCTATGTGAAAGGAAAAGGTGTTGTATTAAAGGAGCCGTCAGTGGTGGCCTTTGACCGTGATACGAATAAAATAAAGGCGATTGGTGAAGAGGCAAGATTAATGCTTGGCAGAACTCCGGGCAGTATTGTTGCAGTAAGGCCACTTCGTCAGGGTGTTATTTCAGATTATCGAATCACAGAAAAAATGTTAAAATATTTTATTCAAAAAGCCGCTGGCAAAAGTTTTTTTGGCAGAAGACCAAGAATTTCTGTCTGTGTGCCAAGCGGAGTGACAGAGGTGGAAAAAAAGGCAGTTGAAGATGCAACATATCAGGCTGGCGCTAGGGATGTTTCCATTATTGAGGAGCCGGTAGCGGCAGCTATTGGTGCAGGTATTGACATTGCAAGGCCATGTGGTAATATGATAGTGGATATTGGCGGTGGTACTGCTGATATCGCAGTAATATCATTAGGGGGAACGGTAGTCAGTACATCTATCAAGACTGCGGGTGATGATTTTGATGAAGCCATTGTTCGTTATATGCGTAAAAAGCATAATCTTTTAATTGGTGAGCGTACTGCTGAAGAGATTAAGATTAAGATAGGTACCTGTTACCGTCGGCCAGAGAACCTTACATTGGACATCAGAGGGAGGAATCTTGTGACCGGACTTCCGAGAACCGTTACAGTGGCGTCAGACGAGACGGTGGAAGCTCTGGAAGAGATAACAGAGCAGATTATTGAGGCGGTACATTCTGTGCTGGAGAAGACCCCGCCAGAGTTAGCAGCAGATATTGCTGACAGAGGAATTGTATTAACCGGTGGTGGAGCTATGCTTCATGGTTTAGAAGAACTTATTGAGGAAGAAACCGGTATCACTACTATGACGGCAGAGGATCCGATGACCTGCGTTGCCATTGGTACCGGTAAATATATAGAATTTTTAAGTGGTGTGATGGAAGAAGAATAACAGGTTGCCGGAACCGGACAACCGGAAAAGGAGTTTACAATATGGTAAGAGGTCTTTATACAGCGTGGACTGGTATGATTAATGAGCAAAAACGCCTTGATGTACTTTCCAACAATATGGCCAATGCAGATACAATAGGTTATAAAAAGCAGGGAACTACATCCCAGTCATTTGATGATGAATTGACAATCAGGATTCATGATAATAATGTGTATTTGGCAAATCATAAGCCTGTTGGCAATATGAATCTGGGAGTAAAGATTGGGGAAACCTACCATGATTTTTCGCAGGGCAGTTTGCGTGAGACTGGAAATACTTATGATTTGGCGTTAAGTGGTGATGGATTCTTCACTATTCAGACAACTAATAAACAGGGAGTGACAAGCACTAAGTATACACGGGATGGCTCTTTCACTGTAAACACGGAAGGATACCTTGTTACCAAGGATGGGGATTATGTATTAGATACTAACGGAAGACGAATTCAGATTCCTGGAGCGCAGACAGCGGCAAATGTTGTATTTGATGAAAAGGGCAATATTATGGTGGATGGCCAGATGATTGCTACTTTAGGAATAGTAAGCTTTGCAGATCCACAGGCATTATTGCTCTATGGTGAGAATATGTATGAGGCGACCGATGCAGCGGGGCTGCAGGCATCCACGGCGACTGTTAATCAGGGTTATTTGGAGATGTCTAATACGAATGTAATTGAAGAAATGGTAGATATGATTACAGTTACAAGAGCATATGAAGCCGGACAGAAAATGATTCAGACAGTAGACAGCACGTTACAGCAGGCAGCTACTGAGCTTGGAAGAGTTTAAGAAAGAGGTGAAGGATTATGATGCGTTCATTGTGGTCTGCGTCATCAGGAATGCTGGCGCAACAGACGAACTTAGATACAATTGCAAATAATTTATCCAATGTAAATACAGCAGGATATAAGAAAGATACGGTGGAGTTTAAGACGCTTCTCTATCAGACATTACAGTCACCATCTACAAATAATGTGGGACAGAACAAGCCGGTACCGGCACAGGTTGGATTGGGAACGAGAACTGCGTCAATTACGACAGTATTTACACAGGGTAATTTGCAGGAGACAACGAATAATTCATTTATGGCAATTGAAGGAACCGGGGGAACAGGGTTTTTTAAAGTTCGTGACAGTGATGGAAATATCTGTTACACAAGGGATGGCAGTTTTAATATGCAGCCGGTGGAAAATGGAACGATGCTTTGTAACTCTGCCGGATATCCGGTGTTGGACCAGAATAATAATCCGATTATATTACCACAGGGGTATACTGTGGAGGATTTCAAGGTTGATACCGAAGGCAATGTTTTTTATGTTGATGCAAATAATGACAGACATCCGCTTGTAGCGACAGCCAACGGTCAGAATTATAATCAGCAGATTGGTCTGGTGCAGTTTAACAACCCTTCAGGTCTTAACAGTATTGGTGGTAATTTATATCAGCCTACGGTAGCATCTGGTGAACCATTGGAAGAATCTGCAAATCCCGGACTCAAAAGAAGCAGAATTCATCAGGGCTATTTGGAGATGTCTAATGTCCAGGTTGCGGATGAAATGGTTAATATGATTGTAGCTCAGCGAGCTTATGAGATGAACTCAAAAGCAATTCAGGCTTCAGATGAGATGTTACAGCAGGCTAATAACCTGAGAGGATAGTGTTATTATGTTGAATTTGCTTATATTATTTTGGGTTTGGTAAGAAAGGATGAATACATATGGCTATTACAGGAACTGATCCGAGCAGTTACTATAGTGATTATTATACGAATGCATCAAAGGTCTCTGCGGCAGCTTTGGAAAAAACCCTTGGCAATGTTAATAAAGAAACCAAAGAAGATGAGCTGATGGAAGCCTGCAAGGAGTTTGAAGCATATTTTATTGAACAGATATTTAAGGGTATGGAAAAGACTATTATGAAGGCAGATAACGGTGAGTCCAGTACGGCAAGCCAGTATATGGATTATTTTGGTGATATGCGGACTCAGGAGTATGCAAAGATGGCGGCTAATCAGGGAAACGGAATTGGACTTGCGAGTCAGCTTTACGAGCAGATGAAGCGCAATTACGGACTATAGCGTATTAATATGTTGATATTTGGTAAAACTGCGCTGGATATTCGATTATCTGCAGGGAAGATTTTCGATGGTGTAGCGGTGGCTATAGCTAGAAAATCTACTAGTACATAGCTGGCTAAGTTTTTGGCAGATAAGATGTCGCAGATGAAAGATACACAGTTGACTTTAAAATAGTAACACACAGGTTCATGCAGGTTTTTAACTTACATGAATTTGTGTGTTTTCGTTATCTTCTGCGTTACGTGTTTAATGCTTCTTGACCCATTAAAGTTACAGGAGGAGAAAGTATATGGAGCGGGAAGGCATCGTTTCCAAAATTATATATAGAAATGAGGGAAACCAGTATATTGTGTTTGCAGTAGAGACCTCTGATGGCGAAGACGAGACTTTTGTAGGTTATCTTTCAGGAATAGAAGAAGGAATGTATATAGCTGCAAAGGGAGAATATGTGGAACATCCAAGTTACAGCCTTCAGTTTAAAGTAGACTGCTATGAAGTGAAAATGCCTGATGATTTAGTAAGTATGGAACGCTACCTTGGTTCAGGTGCCATTAAAGGAATCGGTGAGATTATGGCAAAGAGGATTATTAAAAAATTTGGCAAGGATGCTTTCCGTATAATGGAACAGGAGCCGGAGCGGCTTGCGGAAATCAAAGGCATATCAGAAAGAAAGGCTAATGAAATTGGTGTACAGTTTATTGAAAAGCAGGCGATGCGGGAGGCATTGATGTTTTTGTCAGAGTTTGGAATCACACCAAATCTTGCTGTTAAAATATTTACGGAATATGGACAAAAGATGTATTCAATTGTAAAACAGAATCCCTATAAAATTGCAGAGGATATAAGCGGTGTGGGATTCAAAATGGCAGATACCATTGCCATAAAGGCGGGAATTGGCATGCAGTCAGATTTTCGCATCCGGGCTGCAATCATTTATACATTGAACCAGGCTACAGGACTTGGGCATATTTATCTACCGAAGCAGATACTTCTAAACTGGACAAGACAGCTTTTGGCAAAGAGTACTGCGGGATATGGGGAAAATGTGTACGAAGTTGAGGAGCAGACGATAGAAACACAGCTTATAAATCTGCAGGTGGAGCGAAAGGTTGTTTTTCGCGAGGCGGGTGAGGATATATCGGTCTATGCATCGTATCATTACCACAAAGAGTTAGATGTGGCAAGGATGTTACTGGAAAATAAATCATCTGTGGGAATTCTGGACAGTGCTTTTGACAAAACAATTTCTTCAATTGAGGAAAAGGAAAAAATTACACTGGATGAACAGCAAAGGGAGGCGGTAAGACAGGCGGTAAGACAGGGTCTGCTGGTTATTACCGGAGGGCCGGGGACAGGAAAGACCACTACAATTAATGTGATTATCAAATATTTCGAAATGGAAGGTCTGGAGCTTTTATTAGGAGCGCCCACAGGAAGGGCAGCAAAGAGAATGACGGAGACGACGGGGTATAAGGCACAGACAATACACCGTATGCTGGAGCTTAATGGTGGTGTTGATGATGATAATAATCATCAAGCAGCCCGCTTTGAGAGAAATGCCTCTAATCCGTTAGAAGCGGATGTGGTGATTATTGATGAAATGTCAATGGTGGATTTGTCCCTGATGCATGCGCTGCTTAATGCGATTATTCCCGGAACCCATTTGATTTTAGTGGGAGATGAGAAACAACTGCCTTCTGTAGGTGCAGGCAATGTGTTAAAAGATATGATTCGTTCAGGCTGTGTACCTGTAGTGTCCCTTAAAAAAATTTTTCGGCAGGAGGAGGGCAGTGCGATTGTGGAAAATGCCCATAAAATTAACCGGGGTGAACCTATTGTGTTAGATAATAAAAGCAGGGATTTCTTTTATATGCCGCGCAAAAGCACAAAAGAAGTAGCGGGAGAGACGGGATTACTGCTATCAAAAAAGCTTCCTGATTATGTGGGCTGTGAGAGTAAAGAAATCCAGGTGCTTACACCTATGAGGAACGGAGAACTGGGGGTAGGTAACCTCAATGCAGTTTTACAGAGTGTGTTAAATCCACCAGATGCCTGTAAAAAGGAAAAAGAACTTTCGAACGGTACCATATTCCGTGAGGGGGATAAGGTAATGCAGACCCGCAATAATTACAAACTGGAATGGTGCATTTACAGCAAAAAGGGACGCTTTAAGGTGGAGGAGGGTACAGGCGTTTTTAACGGAGATATGGGTATTATTGAACAGATAGATGACTATAATGAAGAAGTTATAGTGTTGTTAGATGATGATAAGGAAGTACGTTATCCTTATAATCTGTTGGACGAATTGGAGCTGTCCTATGCGATTACAATTCATAAGTCACAGGGAAGCGAATATCCAGCAGTGGTATTGCCTTTGTTTAGTGGTCCAAGAGTATTGATGAACCGAAATTTGCTATATACTGCGGTTACGAGAGCGAAACAGTGTGTGGTTATTGTGGGAAACGGCAGCCTGGTTTCCGGGATGATCCAGAATAACGATGAACAAAAAAGATATTCCTCATTGAATTTGCGGCTGCAGGAATTAGAGGAGGGTGGAATTTATTAATAAGAATTGGATTTTAGATTTGGTATACCCCAGGCATTGTCCTTTTTGTGGAGAGATACAGCCTTACGGAGCATCGTCAATTTGCAGGAAATGTATCCCCAGGTTAAAAAGGGTAGAGAAGCCGTATTGTATGAGGTGCGGAAAGACTGTTTCCTCTGAAGATGAGGAATACTGCAATGACTGCCACATGATTCCAAAAAGCTATGAAAAAGGATATCCGGTATTTGTATACCAGGACCCGTTAAAAAAGGCTTTATATGACTTTAAGTACCATAATCAAAGGGAGTATGCCGTATTCTTTGCAAAGTGTATGTATTTGTGCTATAGGAAGGAATGGGAAAGGCTTGAAATTGATGGGATTGTTCCTGTGCCGGTGCATAGAAGAAAAAGGCGGGCAAGAGGATACAATCAGGCATACCTTTTGGCGAAGGAGCTTTCGAAACATTTGAATGTGCCATGCCATGCATCTTATCTTGTGAGAATATCCGATACAAACCCTCAAAAAGAGTTAAATGATAAAGAACGCATGAATAATTTAAAAAATGCTTTCAAAATCGGTCAAAATAGGATAGAATTAAAGAGAGTACTGCTGGTAGATGACATTTATACTTCAGGTGCAACGATTGACAGCTGTGCAAAGGTGTTAAAATCAGCAGCTGTGGAAAAGGTCTGGTATACAAGTGTTGCTATTGGGCACGGGTATTCAAAATAAGATCAGAATATTATTTTTACAGAATAAAAGGAGGATGAGAAAAATGGAAGTAAGAACATGTAAACAATGTAAAAGACTGTTCAATTATATTTCCGGTGCCCCTGTTTGCGGTGCCTGCAGGGATTTGTTAGAGAAAAAATTTATAGAGGTAAAGGAATATGTAAGGGAGAATCCCCATGAAGGCATTAATGAAGTGGCAAAGGCGAATGAAGTATCTACCAATCAGATACGCCGCTGGATTAGGGAGGAACGCCTTGCGTTCTCTGATGAATCGGGTGTCGGGCTTGACTGTGAGAACTGTGGAAAGACAATAAAGACAGGACGCCTGTGTCAGGCATGTAAAGATAAACTAATTGGCTCAGCAAATGATCTTTATAAGACGAGCGATTCCGTTGTGGATAAAAAACACAGGGAAGCCGCAAGAATGAGATTTTTGGAAAATTAATTTGTCACAGATATAATCTTTTTAAAATATAATCCGATATATATATTGAATCAATTTTGTAAGGATTCCATGAGCCATGACGTATGAGTCGTTTATGGCAAGAAGGAGGAAGGTGTAACGATGAGAATTGGTGCATATAATCAGGTTGCTCAGTTATATGGCAGCCAGTCAGTAAAGACAAGTCGTGGTGCGAATTCAATTGGCGATACATCAACATTAGATCAGGTATCTTTCTCTACAGTTGGAAAAGATATGCAGGTTGCAAAGAATGCCCTTAACAGTGTTCCGGATGTAAGACAGGAAAGAGTGAATGCGTTAAAGGAAAGTATAGCGAATGGTACCTATCAAGTGAGTGCGGAGAGCTTTGCAGAAAAAATGCTCGCTGCATATGATGAAAAATTCTTTTAATTCCGGAAGCATATGCTTCCGGGGTCAAAGGATGCCGAATAGGAACGAAGGAGAGTCCCATGGCAAGCATAATTGAGAATTTAATTGATGCGCTGAATGAGGAGAGCGCTTTATATGAATCTCTGACACAGGTTTCAATTGAAAAGACACCGGTAATTGTTGCAAATGATTTGGAACGTTTACGGCAGGTTAATGCAAGAGAGCAGCAGTTGGTGGATGAGATTACAGCAGTATCGCATCGAAGAAATAAGGCGCTTAATGAGATAGCGACAGTATTAGGCAAGGATGCAAAAACGATTACGGTTTCTGAGGTCATCAAATTGATGGAGAAGCAGCCGGAGTTTCAGCATCCTTTAATTGCGTTAAAGGATAAAATGATAAAGCAGGTGGAGGAACTCGGAAGGGTAAGCGTCCACAATCAGGAATTACTCAGTCAGTCTTTGGAGATGACGGAGTATTCTATTAATTTGATTCAGTCCATGAGTCAGGCCCCGGAGACGGCAAACTACAGCAGGGGGTCTTATAGCGGCACAACACTTGGGGGAAACAGATCCTCATTTGATGCCAAACAATGATAGAATTGCAGAAGCGGTTTAGGAAGGAGAATTATGTATGTCAGGAACAATGGGTAATTTTTATGTTGGTGTATCCGGTATGCAGTCGAGCCAGTATGCGCTTAACATTACAGCACACAACATCACAAATGCAGGTACGGAAGGTTTCTCAAGGCAGCAGATTATTCTTTCGGATGTAGGATATGTGAATCTTGGTGACACGGCAGTTGGCAGAAACCAGTCAGGGCTTGGAACAAGAATTTCAGATGTAAGACTGGTTCGGGATACTTTTATTGACCGGGCATACAGGTCGGAACTCGGAAGAGGGCAGTTTTACCAAAGCAAATATGATGTGGTTGCAGAAATCCAGAATTATTTTGGAGAAATGGAAGGCAGTTCTTTTCGGTCTTATATGGAGAAATTGTGGACTTCTGCCCAGGAACTCCAAAAGGAATCTAACAGTATTGTAACAAGAAGCTCATATATTGCGAATGCTGTTACCTTTGTGGAACAGGCTAATGAGATTTATAAGGAGCTTACAACATTTCAAAAGAACTTAAATACACAGATTCAGGATCAGGTAGACCGTATAAATGAATTGGCAGATCAGATTTATGAGTTGAACCATAAGATTTCATTGATAGAGGCTGGTGGTATAGAAAATGCCAATGATTACCGCGATCAGAGGGATCATGCGTTAGATGAACTTTCCGGGTTTATTTCAATCTACTATAAGGAAATGTCGGATGGTCAGGTTGATGTCTATGCAGAGAACAGAACCTTGGTAAGCATGGACCGGGTATACAGGATAGAAACAGAAAGGGTAAGCGATTCCTGTGATTATCTTATTCCTATATGGAAAGATGATAAGAGAAACGTATTTAACTTATTTAATGTTCCGACCGCAGAGAGAGGAACGGATGTAGGTTCATTAAAAGGCTTGATAATGGCAAGAGGTGACTGGATTCCGAATTATACAGATATTCCGGTTTGTCCGAAAGCACCGGTGCGTCCAATCCGGGCAGATTATGGGACGGATGATGAATACGATGCAGCTGTAGCGCAGTACGGAGTTGATTATCAACAGTACCAGAAAGATTATGAACAGTTTTCAAAAGACAGAGATTACTATAATACATATTTAGAGCCCTATACAGCAAGCAATATTATTGCCCAGTTTGATTATATGATACATGGTATTGTAACAAAGCTTAATGATATTCTTTGTCCCAACAAAGAGATTGCGGTACAGGTGAAGGATGCAGACGGTAATGTTACCGGAACCAAAACCATCAAGGTATTAGATGAGGAAAAGGCCGGATATGGTATGGGAGAGGAAAACCGAATACAGGGTACGGAGCTGTTTGACCGGACTGCCGTGAAGCGTTACGAAGAGCAGACCGTAACCTTAGAAGATGGTACGGAAGCTGTAGTTTGGGTCTATAATGAAGAGAATCCGGATGATAAAGCATCCTTATATACATTAGGTAATATATCAGTAAATGATGAACTTATTAAAAATCCGAGTTTGCTGCCACTTTCTAATCTGAAAAATGAGGAGCTGCAGGAAATTGCAGACCAGCTTATCAAGGTATGGCAGGAGGATTTTGCAACTATTGGTCCAAACAGTCTGGTTACCCATGACTTTATGGGATATTACAAAGAATTTATTAATGATTTTGCAACAAAGGGAAAGACATATTCGGGAATTGTAACATCTCAGAACCAGGCGGTTCAGGAGCTTGAGAATCAGAGGCAGACGGTTGTCGGTGTATCTACAGACGAAGAGCTTAGTAATCTTATTAAATTTCAACAGGGATATAATGCGGCTTCCAGATATTTTACAGTTGTATCTGAGATGGTGGAGCATTTAATTCAGAGATTAGGTTAGTTATAGGAAGGACGTGAGTGAATGCCATCTACATTTTTAGGATTAAATACAGGATTATCAGGACTTAATTATTATCAGGGAACCTTAAATACAACTGCACATAATATTTCAAATGCGGACACAAAGGGATATTCAAGACAGCAGGTTCTTTCAAGAGCAGCAGAGGCGATTCGAGTTAACAATTCATATGGGATGATGGGAACCGGAGTAGAGTCCACGGGAATTACTCAGCTTAGGAATGTATACTATGATACTAAATTCAGGTCTTCAAATGCGAAGCTTCATGAATACAGCGGTATCAGAGAGCAATTATCCCAATTGGAATCTTATATGAATGAAGCCAAGTCAGAGACCGGGTATACCCAGTTGTTGCAGCGGTTTGATGGAGCACTACAGGATTTGTCCTCAAGTCCCTCAAATGCAACATACCGGACGCAGTTTATACAGTGTGCAAATAATTTTACGGATTTTATAAATGAGCTGGCAACTAATTATCAAAATACACAAAGGGATATAAACAGCGAGATTGCAATTCATGTGGATACAATTAATTCTATAGCTTCCCAGATATATACCTTAAACCAGCAGATTATGAATATTGAAAGCAGGAGCGGTAATGCCGGAGATTTACGAGATCAGAGAGAGCTATTGGTGGATCAGCTTTCAGAGCTTGTTAATGTAGATGTAGTAGAAACCCCAATCATGTTTGGAACTGGTGCAAATGCGGTAGCTTCCGGTGCAACCCGGTACGAAGTCCGGATTGGAAATTCGCTGCTGGTTGATGAAATGGAATGCAGGCAGCTTAAGGTTGCTGCAAGAGAGGCAAAGATAAATCAAAATGATATAGATGGTTTGTATGATGTGTACTGGCAAGGACTGGATGATACGGTTGGTGATAAATTCAATTTTAACTCCGGCAATGTATCAGGTCTCATTAAAGGTCTTTTGGAAGCCAGAGATGGTAATAACGACAATCCTTTTTCCGGAACCATTATGGAGATGGAAGAGGATACTGCAAACGGTTCAATTGTAAAGATTAACCTTGGCCCAGCAGGCGCAGATATTGATAAGCTGAATCTTCCTAAGGAGGGAATTATTACCCTTAATTGTAAGGAATACTATTATGAGGGATGGGAAGCGTCCTATGACAGTAATGGTAACCTTAATGATTTTGTATTCAAAAATCTGACAGTTACAGATAAAAATACAGGAAAACGTATTCCGGCAGTTTTTGATAATAAAGCTCAGGATTTGGGAAAAGAAGGAGCTTTGGGAGATTCCATTGACTGTAAAGGCATTCCATACTATATGCAGGAATTAAACGAGTTTGTCAGAACTTTCTCAAAATATATGAATGATATTTATACAGCGGGTGCTGATGCAAACGGAGAAGCAGGCTTGGACTTTTATACGGGAACGGACATAAACGGTGCAGATTATGAATTAAAAGTGCCTGAAGGTCAGGAAAAGCCTGCTCCGTCATCCGTTTCTTCTACGTACTATCAGTTGACAGCCCTTAACTGGGGTGTTAATCAGGCGATTATGCATGACCAGAATAAGCTTGTGGTTTCGTATAAGTCAGACATCGACCAGGGGAATTTAGATGCAAAAGATATTGTTTTGAAGGTTATGGCGGGTATGAAGAACCAAAATATGTATGCGCAGGGAACACCGGCACAATTTCTGCAGTCGATTACCACTTCGCTGGGAGTTGATATTATGAAATACAAATCTTTTGCCAACAATATGGATGAGGTGTCAAACATAATAAATAATCAGAGGCTTTCTGTTTCTTCGGTAGATACTAATGAAGAGGCTGCTAATCTGATTGTATATCAGAATGGATATAATTTAGCATGTAAAATAATATCGGTAATGAATGAAATTTATGATAAGCTTATTAACCAAACGGGTTGATAAGTCGATATAGTAAGCAGAGATGCTGCATGAAATTGGTATAGGTCTAAGGAGCTGTTCATAAATAACTTGTGAATAGTTCCTAAGTATAAGAATTCGGCTTAGAGGGATTTCATGTATATAATAAGTCTATGGAGAGATTATAAATAAGTGAGGTTAATGGAATAACCGGATGGGAGAACAAAAATGAGAGTAACAAACCATATGGTAACAAGCAGTTCGCTGCGCAATATGCAGAAAGCCATGCAGAAAGTGAGTACTTTGAATGAGCAGGTTACAACCGGTAAAAAGATCTCGGCACCATCCGAGGATCCTGTAATTGCAATCCGTGCATTAAAACTTAGAACCACTTGTGATCAGCTTGAACAATATAAGAAAAAGAACATTCCGGATGCCTTGTCATGGTTAGACACTACAGAGACTTCCATAGAGAATATTGAAAAGCGCCTGGCAGGTATTTACTCATATTGTACACAAGGGGCGCATGATACATTTTTGGAAGAGGATCGCAGTAAGATCGTTAATGAACTTCGATCCCTTAAAGAGGCGATTTATGCAGAGGGTGGCACGACTTATGCCGGAAGATATTTGTTTTCAGGCTACAAGACAGAAACGAATCTGATTTTTCAGGATGCGGCGGCGAAAGAGGGCTTATCCTATAATATTAATGAAGAACTGTCACCGGCAAATATTAGACCTAAGAATGTGGTATTAAATGAGGTGAATGCGAACAGTATAGATGATATTTTGGCAGGAAATACGGCTTACAATTCACCGGTTTCAGACAGTGCCTATGTATTAAAGTTAGCTTATGATGGTGTTGACAGTGCGGCTTTCTCTGTTTATCCGGCTGCACCCATTCCACCGAATGGGATTAAAAATTATATCAGAGTAACTGATACTGACGGAAATGAAGTTTCACTGGCCGGTGTGGCTATAACTACCAAAGCGGTGAAGGATGCAGCAACCTATTATGATGCGGCGGATGATGAGATAAACTATATTCCGGAGACAGGGGAACTTGTCTTTGGTAAAAATGTTTATGATAAGATAAAGAATGCGGGTAATATTTCTGTAAATTATGACAAGTCCCAATTCGAGGTTGGAGATTTACGTCCGGAGATGTATTTTAACTGTATACAGACGAAAACTACGGCGGACGGTTCTAAAATCGTTGATTTTACAGTTGATGATGCCGGGCAGAATATAAAATATGAAGTAAGCTTTAACCAGTATATTACTGTTAATGCGGAAGGCAAGGATATTATCAAGCATGATATGGGCAATTGTATTGAAGATATGGCTAATGCCGTTCAGGATGTGCTTGATATAGAAAATACCATTACGAAGCTTAAGGAAATGTTAGAAGACCCTAAGTATAAAGGTGATGAGACGGCAGAAAAGCAGATTAATAAAATGCTGGAGGATGCCGATGTGGAACTGGCCATGAAGCGTGAAAATATGCAGAAGCTTTTTGGCAACAATATGACAAATTTCCAAAACTTTATGGATGATGTAAGTGCAGTGCAGGCTAGAGTGGGCACAACTGTTTCCAAGCTCAAATTGATTCAGACCCGTGTTACGGAGCAGAAAGATAATTTTGATGAGTTAAAATCTTTAAACGAGGATGTTGAGACAGAGGAAGCTGCCATTGATCTTTATCAGTCAGAGCTTGTGTATGAGTCTTCACTTGCAACAACCAGTAATGTAATTAAGAAAACATTATTAG
>JAIDHZ010000167.1 GCA_029052995.1 Lachnospiraceae bacterium
CATCAATCGGTTCTTCGGACTGCAAATCAATTTCATCCTTGCATTGCTCTGCAAATTCCTCAATATCAAACTTTGGTTCTAAGAGGTTCTGCTCATACATCAATTCCTGAATTACCATCAATTTGAAATTGAAATCCTTAAACTCCAATGTTTCTTCTGCCAGCTTTGGAATCTTGTATTTTTCTACAATGGCTTTATAGCGTTTTTCATCAAAGGATTTAATATCGACCCAGTTAAGAAGCTTTCTTCCCTTCAGCCAATATTCTATGCTGAATTTTTCAAGCATTTGCTTTTGGAAATGTTCCCCTGTCGGTTTTCTCTTTGCATAAACCCATGGCTCGCCTTCAACAAGTAAAGTGCCATTATAATTTTCTTTATCACTTAATCCAAACCAAATTGATAAGACCCCTGTTTCCCTGTTTCCTTCTATTCCTTTTATCTGCTCCTGTTCCACATAATCCATGACCGTATTGATATCCATCGGAGCCGGAAATGCTTTGTCCCCTATCAATATGGAGTCTCCAGCTATGTTGACTGTGTCTTTATGTATCACATATGTAAAGTTCTTGTCTTTCTTAGAAACAGGGGCATACATTTTATTGCTCCAATCATACTGTTCCTGCAGATCATACATATGTAAAAGAAACTCTTTGACAGGAACCGCTTCTATATGTTCTACATCTTCATATCCTCCCCTGCCAAGGGAAATTGTATAAGAAAAACAAGAGTCATAATCAGGAATCCCATATTTTTCTACGGCTTTCAGGTAGCTGTCAACACCCAAATCCTGCCACTGAAAGGATTCTTTCTCTATCATTTCTGCAATACCGGATAATCCGCCACGTATCCAATTATAGTTGTCATACCGTGGCAGATATATATTAAAGTCTTCCTTATCATCTTCAGCAGCAATCATATCTCCCATGCCGGTTACCATAATTGGCGTAACAGGATTCAGATAATCGACTAATTTCCCGAACAGCTCTTCAAACTCTTCCGGATTAATCATTTTGAAAAATCCGTGATAAAAAGAACCATATCCATAATTTTCCCATAAATAAATTATTTCCTCTGATACCCTGCCTTGATATTTCGCAATCGTTTCAGGAGATACTGCGCCTGACTTAACAAAATCCTTTAATACCTTTTCCCAGCCTTGTCCCTGCTTATTATCCTTGTTCATCATTTTCATCCTTTCTTTTCGACACTATTTTACAGTGTTTTTTCCTGCTTTGCAGTGTTTCCTTCTACTATATAATGCTTTTTACAGTTTTTCAATCCCCCCAATCAAATTACACACTTCGTCTGATTTTCCTTTATCTACCTCACCACATCCATTCTGCCCGCACCACTCATCTGTCATCCGGACGCACTCCCCTGTATTTTCATCAGATATGAGTTCGTAATTCCAATCCTCATATGTTTTACGGAAACGGTTGATAAAGTTTTTCTTCCCATGATATTTCTTACCGGAAAGATTCTCTAGGTTTTCGCAAAGATACACATAATCTGCGTTATTATATTGATACTCGATTTTATACCGTTCGGGAAAACATTCCTCCAAATGAGCCATCATTTCCGGCTCTACCGGATTTAACGGAAATGGGACATCCTCCTTTTTACAATGCCTGTGAATCCACCCAATGGGTTATCTGACATCGCCATCTCCCATCGGTCATGCAAAAAATGTCCGCTCCCCTTCCCCAAACCGAATCATCATCCAATCGTTTACAAATTCCACTTTTGTATGATAGACTCCCGACCATAAAATCAGGTTTGCCGGGCTGTAATCGCAGGCTTGCTCACCGCTCTGCTCCAGATAATGGGCAATCCTGTCCCTATCCTCTATCTACGGCTGAAAAGTTTGAATGTGACCGTCCCCGTGGATGGCTGTTTCCAAAACAGACCGACCCTAAACGCCCTATTGATACATTTTTCCTTTACGGACATATCCATGAACATGAATAGTGTTATAATAAAAATGGTACAAGTTAAAAGTGGAAAAATCCACAAAATAGGTTACAATAAAAGACAGAAAGGATGGAGATTTTTCATGAGCAGACAATATGATAAACAATTAAAAAAAGATGCAGTGAAATATTATTTAGAGCACAAAGAACTTGGGTTATTAAAAAAAGCAATCACCATTCTGGGAAACTGACACAGGCTTGTTTCATCGAAGATTCAAAAGCAGAGAAGAAACATAAGAAGGAACAGAAACACCGGCTTAATGTCAGCAGGGTACTGGAAATCTTAGGTGTATCAAGAAATGGCTACGACAAGCAAAAAATAGATGCAGATATTCCGATAAATAAACATCCTGATGATATTAGACGAGTTAAAATGACACATGCAGAGTCTAGGGGCGGTCATGTGAATCAATATCCGAATGGTGATATAATTGAAACTAGATAATACATATATACAAATAGAAAAGGGGACAAAGTACTTATTCAAGAGCACAGTGCACCACATGTAGGTTCGAATGGACCGCATTTTAATGTGAGAAAAATTGATAGCCCTAGAAAAGGAAATTATCCAGGAACAAAGGAACATTATCCTTATAAGAAGAAAAAAAGAACAAATCCACAACATGGATTATTTTAGATTAAAGTTAAAAGGAGGAAATATGTGGTTAGATTTTCTAGATAAAAATAGGTTTTTATTAAGTTTATATAATGAGATACCAGATTTAAAAAAAGTGGAAATATTACAATTTAGAATTGATTGTGATAGAAATAATGTTGAATTAGTATTTGTAATGCCTCGATATGGAGATAATCCACCTGAAAAATGGAAAGAAAAAAATTGTAATCTTGTTTTGGTTGAAATTGATTTTGTAGCAATAAAAAATTTAAAATTTAAATTAAATTGTAGCAATTATATTGGAGATATTGATATTTTTGTGGACGAAAAGGGGTTGGTTAATTTGAGTATAAAAGGAGATATTAATGTAAGTTTATTAGCAGAACTTGGTTTTATACAAAAAGTAGAGGGGTATTGTTTGAATGGAGCTTAATTTTATCCTTTGTCTTTTCTAAATAATAAATATAAATTTAAGACTTTACGAATTGAGTTAATGAAGTGCTAAATAAATCTTACAGGAAAATGATAAGGCCGATATCTATGAAATAAACGGTGAGATTTTAAGAAAGAACAGCCATGAAAGCAGTGTAAGCTTATCCTATGACTTTGGCGAACGGCAGAGGGAAGCAGTGACGAAAGGCGGCTCCGGTCAGAAATTCACCTATGATGCCAGGGGAAACATCACCGGGGTAACCGACGGCAACGGAAACCGGACAGAATATGAACTGGATTCCTGGGGCAGGATCACTGCCATTCTCCATGCAGACGGAAGCAGGGAAGCGTATGCTTACGACCATGGAGGAAACATCACTGCCACCACCGACGGAAATGGAAATACCATAAGCTGTGGTTATGATGCCAGAGGACAGGTGGTAAAGATCACCGACCAGGCAGGGGAAAGCGAAACCTTCCGGTATGACAGCGAAGGAAACCAGATCAGCCATGTGGACAGGAATGGAACAAAAATATCCATGGATTATAATATGTATGGAAGCCTGATGAGACGCACTGCCATAAAAGCGGAAGCAGGCGGCAGGAGTACAGAAAAGAAAGACCTGAGCCGTATCAGTGAAAGCTTCTTTTATTCTCCTGACGGCAGGCTGAAAACAGCCATTGCAGGGGGTATGCGGTACGAGTATACTTATGATGCAGGAGGCAGGCTGAAAAGCAAGTCTGCCAGCGGAAGGGAACTGATTTCCTATGGCTATGATCTGAATGGAAATAAGACCAGCCAGAGGGATGTAACCGGGAATGTGACAGAATACAGGTATGGGATTTCTGATGAGCTTCTGGAGGTGTATGACAAGGGAGTTTTAAGAGCTTCTTATGAGTACAATCCGGATGGGACAGTGAAAAGACAGAAGACTGGAAATGGAACAGAGATTTTAACGGATACCTGTTATGCTTATGATGAGGACAGGAATTTAATCGGATTAAAAACCTTTCTTCATGGAGGATGGCAGAAAAAACAGCAGGGAGAACCGGTTCCACTGGTTTGTAATGCTTATGGCTATGATGGGAACGGAAACAGGATGTTTAAGGAGACCATGGGTGGAAGTACGG
>JAIDHZ010000168.1 GCA_029052995.1 Lachnospiraceae bacterium
ATCTATCATTATTATAGTACATAATATTGTTTATGCAACTTTTGTTCACAAAAAATATTGTTTTTATCTGATGCAATTAAACACGGCAAAAGAGCAGCCTTCCGACTGCCCTCACGCATACACCAATTCTCTCTCAATTTGATTATACTACTTCGACACAGCCAACTATATATTGTGTCTAGTCAACAACCCCGCTGCAAGCAACGGGGCGTCAAACAAGATGCGCTACAGAGCAGCGGGGTATGTGACCCTCGCAGCAGTCGTCAAATGCGAGCAAGCTCGCACTTGGCTCGTTGCTTCGCAGGAATCAATCCCACAAACTCCCTATCTTGTATAATAATTCTACATGTTATTTCTCATTTTGGGACTTTTTGCACGCATTTTGCAATCACAATATCTTTATAACACCGCAATTTTATCCAAGCACAACCGTAACTTTACTTTTATAATGTCCTTATAAAAATTAAAGGAGGCAAAAACTTATGAAAAACCATTTATTTGAATCATTTAACAATGGTTCCCTTAAACTACCAACAACCACCGTGGAATTTACAGATATTCCCTGGTTCAAACATCCAAGCTTTGAAGGTGTAGAACTCAAACACATCGTCACCGCAAAAGACACAGACGGAGGGTTCAGTTACCACCTTGTTCGCATTGCACCAAACAAAAGCATTAAAAATCATATCCATGAAACGCAATTAGAAACCCATGAAGTAATTGCTGGGTCTGGTGTATGTATGAATGATAGTACAGAAATCCTTTATGAATCCGGAACCATTTCCATTATGCCTGCCAGTATTCCACACGAAGTCAGGGCAGGAGATGACGGACTCTGCCTGTTTGCAAAATTCATTCCGGCATTATGCTAGTGTACTGACTGCTTATATACACTTGGCGTCAGTCTGACTATTTTGCAAAAACAGCGGTCGAAGTGGCTTTGGTCACAAAATCCTGTGGCATAAGCTACTTCGGTCACGCTTTTTCCATCTTCCAGTAACCTCTGTGCTTTTCTGACCCTGCACTGTATCAGAAACTGATGAGGCGTCAATCCGCAGGCTGCCTTAAACTGCCTTATCATATGATAGGGACTTATACCTATTCGCTCTGCCATATCCTCAATCGAAAATCCATTTTCTGGTGCTTCTAATATCATCTGTTTTAATTTCTTTACATAGCTAATTTCATTATCCGCCTCAACCGGCATTTTATCAGCAGGTATGCACACACTTATCATGGTATAGGCTACAGCATTTACCGGCTCTACTGCATGAGGAGTATCTGGCAAAATATAATAAAACTCGCCTGCATGATATAAGCGTTCTTCTCCATCGCAGATAACAGAAACCATTCCGTCCATAATATATCCTATCGTAACATGATTTGCATGTGTGTGGATAGGATAAGACTGTGTAGAGTTTAAACAATAAATCCAATCAATATTGTTGTTCCTAAAATACATGATTTTTATGGATTCCATTCTTTCCTCCTGACTGCCGGAAGCCGACAACTACAATTCTAATACATCTTTTTATGTTTAAATCACTATATGAAAATACTCATTCTCATAAATATTTTTCTATCGTTCCCTGCTCTATAACATTTTTCCCCAACAGTGTAATCGCCTGCTTTGGACAAATGTTTATACACCGATAACACATGGTACATCTATCTTCTGCCTTGGCAATATTGTTTTCCATATTCAGGTTTTTCATTGGACATAACTCCACACA
>JAIDHZ010000169.1 GCA_029052995.1 Lachnospiraceae bacterium
CCTACCCCCTAGCTTCAGACGGGCCGCTCAGACTGGTATAACTGATATTGTTTCATGGCTGCGTCCGCCTTCCTTTCCTGCTCGGCTTTCCTGGCTTCCTGTGCCTTCCTTTCCTGCTCGGCTTTCCTGGCTTCCTGTGCCTTTTTTTCCCTCTCTGCTTTCCACTCTTCCCTTTGCTGTTCTATGGATTTATCCTTAACTTCCTTTTTTGTTATCTTTTGCTCCCCCATATTTCTTGCAAGCTGCTCTTTCGCACTTCTTAACACTTCTTCAACTTCTGTATCAGAAATACCGGCCCGGTTATTTCTGGGAATGCTTTTTCCCGTCACAGGAGCCTTTTCATTGTCTTTTTTCATATAATCCCCCATTTACTCATAATGTTCATGTATCACTTTTAATATATTCCTTAACTCTTCAATAGGCAACTGTCCCGGGGCAGAGGCTTTTCCAACGGCGGCAAATGTTATTGCAGATTCAAATATCTCTCCAGCCATTCTGCTAATAATCCCCATTCCAGCCATGGACATGGTAATAACAGGTTTTATTCCGCCTTTTTCATGGTATTGCAGTGTTGCCAAAAGCAATGAAATTACATCTCGCTTATTCTGCGGCATCACTGCTAATTTAGGAAGATCTGCACCTTCTGCATCCATTGCCATCAAACGTTTTACAAGCTCTGGTTCTCCAGGAGTAGACAAAAAATCGTGGTTGCTGGCTACAACATAGACATTATTATCATGGGCAAAGTTACACATTTCCCTTAAAAGCCCTTCCTCCATAAAGGCTTCTATATCTATCATATCTACAAATGTACTCTTACAAAGCATTTGATATAAATGTTTATAATCTGACACACTGATATCTGACTCTCCACCTTCTTTTTTTGTTCTGAAAGTAGTTAATAATACAGTGTTTCCAATCTTTTCCCGTAACTGCCTAAGAACATTTAACACCTGGTCTATAGAATCAATATCTTCAAACCCATCTAATCTCCACTCTATACAGTCTGGATTATATTCACAAATTTTTTGTGCCGCCGCTAAAATATCCTGTTCCGACTTCTCAATAATAGGAACGCAAATTTTGGGTATACCACTGCCCAAAATGACATCCCGTACCCTAAGTGCCTGAACTCCCATCTATTCTTCCTCTCTCTCACTTTTTTCTTCATTAAGTATACAATAAAACAACCAAGAATAAAAGACAAAAAATCAGCAAAAGCGGTACACTACTACTTATAACTCGTTTCCCTGATTACTTTTCTCACAGGAAGAACGAAGGTTGGAGAAACAGAAATCTCATCTATTCCCATCTTAATCAACTGTTCTGTCAGAGTTGTATCAGCACCAAGCTCACCACAAATACCAACCCAGCAGTTTTCTTTATGCCCATTTTCAATGACCATCTGAATCATTCGAAGAATTGCCGGATGATGGGAATCATAAATATTATCAAGCTTTGGATTCTGACGGTCAATTGCCAGTGTATACTGGGTCAAGTCATTAGTTCCTATACTGAAGAAATCTACCTCTTTTGCAAGAAGGTCACTAATCATAACTGCTGCCGGCGTCTCAATCATAATACCAATTTCTACTTCCCCGAATTCAATACCATCTGCCCTGAGATCCACCTGTACATCTTCACAAATCTTCTTAATATCCTGTACCTCTTTTACAGAGATAATCATTGGGAACATAATTGAAATGCTTCCAAATGCAGAGGCACGATAAAGAGCACGAAGCTGTGCCTTAAAAATCTCTACCCTGTCTAAGCAAATTCGGATTGCACGGTAACCCATAGCCGGATTTTCTTCATGGTCCATATTAAAATAATCCACCTGTTTATCCGCACCAATATCCAATGTACGAATTACTACTTTCCTGCCAGCCATATTCTGAGCAACTGTCTTATATACTTGAAACTGTTCTTCCTCTGTAGGATAGTTATCCTTTTCTAAGTATAAAAATTCACTTCTAAACAAACCGATTCCCGCTGCATCATTTGCCAGTACATTGGTAACATCTGCAACACTTCCAATATTAGCATAAAGATTAATATGCCTGCCGTCAATCGTTTCATCAGGCTGGTTTTTTAACTTCAAAAGAAGTTCCCTTGCCTCCTCTTCTTTTCGTTTCTCTTCCATATATTTCTCCAAAGTTGCCATATCCGGATCTACAATAAAGATTCCCTGTTTTCCATCAACAACCCCCGTTGTACCATCCCATGCTTCATCAATATCCACACCAATTAACGCAGGAATATTCATTGTTCTTGCAAGAATCGCAGTATGTGAATTAAAAGAGCCAAGTCTTGTAACAAAAGCAAGTACTTTACTTTTATCCATTTGTACGGTCTCGCTTGGCGCCAAATCTTCCGCCACAATAATCACAGGCTCATCACCCAAATCATCTTCTGAATTCTGCCCCTGCAGTACACTGATTACCCTGTCAGATATATCCTTGACATCTGCTGCCCTTGCTTTGAAATATTCATCATCCATCTGTGCAAACATTACCGAAAAATTATCTCCCGTTGTTGCAACTGCAAATTCTGCATTTACACTATCATTCCTTATAATGTTGTATACAGAA
>JAIDHZ010000017.1 GCA_029052995.1 Lachnospiraceae bacterium
CCCACAGATTGCAGGCAGTGCATTCTCACTTGTAATAATATCGTATGCAGCTTCAAAATCACCCTCTGCAACCTTCTCAATAAATCCCGGAATCGGAACATTTACCGGACAGCCGTCCATACAGGGCTTATGTTTACAGTTAAGGCATCTCGCTGCTTCTTCCATTGCCATTTCCTTTGTATATCCCAGTGCAACCTCTGAGAAGTTTTTATTTCTAACATTGGGTTCCTGCTCAGGCATAGCAACCTTTGTCATGCTCATATTTCTTTCCATTTGTATGTCTCCTTTTATCCAATATTATAGCCTTCACCGAATAGAACTATATATAACTCTATACAGTTGAAAAAATCTTCGACAATGATAATGCTTAATAATCTCTAAACAATTACGCATTGGCAAGCCTGCAGGCATGCTCTTCTTCCTTGAACATCCCCTGACGCTTCATACACTCGTCAAAGTCAACTAAGAATCCGTCAAAATCCGGACCATCAACACAGGCAAACTTAGTTTCCCCTCCAACGGTCACACGGCAGCCGCCACACATTCCGGTTCCGTCAATCATAATCGGATTAAGGGATACCGACGTAGGAATATTAAGAGGTTTTGTTACATTAACCACATTTTTCATCATAATCAGCGGGCCAACTGCAATTACTTCATCAAATTTTTCCCCTTTATCAATCAGCTCCTGTAATACGGTAGTAACAAAGCCCTTTGTCCCAAGACTTCCATCATCCGTTGTAATATAAACATTATCGCAAAATTCTTCAAACTTTTCCTTTAAAATAACAAATTCGGCAGAACGTCCTCCAATAATCACATCTACTTTCACACCCATTTCATGCAGCTTTCTAAGCTGTGGATAAAGGGGGGCAGAACCAACGCCGCCGGCAACCCCAATCACATGCTCACATTTGTGCAGCGGAGCAGGCTGTCCTAAGGGACCTACAAAATCCTCTACATACTCCCCAACCTCTTTCTTTGACAACATTTCAGTGGAATAGCCTAATACCTGATAAATTATCGTAACTGTTTTCTTTTCCCTGTCATAATCTGCAATTGTAAGAGGTACTCTCTCACCATCCTCATCAACACGAATAATAATAAACTGACCGGCCTCACACTTGTTTGCAACAAAGGGTGCCTCAATTTCCATCATCTCAACTGCACTGTTGAGTGTCTCTTTACTCACAATCTTGTACATCTTCATACCTCTTTCCTTTTGATTTACAATATACGAAAGATATTATACCTGTTTTTATGGGAGAACACAAGAAGAAAAATAAATAAGCATTGTTTCAGCAATAGAAATATTTTAAAATTCAAGAATATACACGCTATTTCTATTCCAAAAAAGCCAATAACCCCGCAGCACGCTGCGGGGTTCAAATATTACTATTTATTGTAATTTACTATCTTTCCAAAATCAGCTTTCAATGACGCACCACCAATTAATCCGCCATCAATGTCAGGCTTTGCAAGTAATTCTGCTGCATTCCCTGCATTCATAGAACCACCATACTGAATGCGTACTGCATCAGCTGTTGCTTGATCATAAATCTCAGCAATCAAATCACGGATTCCCTTACAAACCTCCTGTGCCTGGTCAGATGTGGCAGTTTTACCTGTACCAATTGCCCAGATTGGCTCATAAGCAATTACAATATTCTTAACCTGATCTGCTGTAATATCCGCCAAATCAGACTTAATCTGAAGACGAATCCAGTCCATCGTCACTCCAAGTTCTCTCTGTTCTAATGACTCACCGCAGCAAAGAATTGGGGTAATGCCAGCCTCAAATGCCTTCTTTACTTTCTTGTTCAAAAGAACATCATCTTCTTTAAAATAATCACGGCGCTCGGAATGCCCGATAATTACATACTTAACACCTGCATCAACTAACATTGCTGCAGAAACCTCTCCTGTATATGCACCACTTTCTTCAAAATACATATTCTCAGCACCGACAGCTACATTTGTTCCCTTTGTAGCTTCAACAACCGGTACAATGTCGATTGCCGGTACACAGTAAACTACATCAACATCATCATTTTTTACTAAATCTTTTAACTCCTCAACCAAAGCAACTGCCTCACTGGGGGTTTTGTTCATTTTCCAGTTGCCTGCAATAATTTTTCTTCTTGACATAAGTTCTCTCCTATACTTTATTGATTGTCTGCCGCAGCTACACCAGGAAGCTCTTTACCCTCCAAAAATTCAAGGGAAGCACCGCCACCGGTTGAAATATGTGTCATTTTATCGCCAAATCCTAACTGGTTACAAGCTGCCGCAGAATCACCACCACCGATAATTGTGGTAGCACCTTCAAGATCAGCCATAGCTTTTGCAACTTCAATTGTACCCTTTGCAAAATTAGGCATCTCAAAACATCCCATAGGACCATTCCAGACAACTGTCTTGGCACCCTTTATTGCATCTGCAAATAACTTTGATGTCTCCGGTCCGATATCAAGACCTTCCATATCTGCCGGAATCTCGCCACGGCCAACAACTTTATAATTCGCATCATTGGAGAAGTCATCGGCAACTACCGTATCAATTGGAATTAACAACTTAACCCCTTTCTCTTCTGCTTTCTTCTCCATCTGAAGTGCATAATCCTTGTAATCCTCTTCAAGAAGTGATTTCCCAACTTCTTCACCGTGTGCAGCCATAAACGTATAAGCCATACCACCACCGATAATTAAAGTGTCAACCTTGTCAAGTAAGTTCTCAATAACAGGAATCTTAGAAGAAACCTTAGCACCTCCAAGAATTGCTACAAAAGGTCTCTCCGGATTATTTACTGCATTACCAAGGAAATCAATCTCTTTCTGCATTAAGTAACCAACAACTGCTGTATCAACAAACTCTGTTACGCCAACATTGGAACAATGTGCTGTATGGGCTGTACCAAAT
>JAIDHZ010000170.1 GCA_029052995.1 Lachnospiraceae bacterium
ATGACCTGCTTGCGCATCAGCGCAATTCATTATTCAATCTGTTAATACTCATCTCCGGCTTCATAAACAATCTTCCTCATCTCACCTAAAGATGTAACTCCATTAAGTACATGTCTTGCACAGGAAAGTTTCAAAGTTGACATTCCCTCCGATAAAGCCTGTTTTTCAATCTCATTCGCCGGTGCATTGCTGGCAATCGTCTGCTGCAGACTCCTCGTTACGGTAAGCATCTCATAGACACCAATACGTCCCGCAAAACCGGTCTCATTGCAAAGTCCGCATCCATTCGGCTCATATAAAACAACATCCTCATCCTCCGGAACACCAAGCAGGCGTTTTTCACGTTCCTCCGCATAACGCGCCTGTTTGCATGTGCAAAGTCTTCTTACAAGACGCTGCGCAATAACCCCCTTTAGCGCATCACCTGCCGTGTAAGGCTCAATTCCCATATCTATAAGACGGGTTACCGTAGATGCCGCCGAATTTGTATGCAGTGTAGATACAACCAAATGTCCCGTGATAGCGGCTTTTACTGCAATATCTGCTGTCTCACCATCACGAATCTCACCAATCATTATAATATCCGGATCCTGACGGAGAATAGAACGAAGCGCAGCAGCAAAGGTCATATCTGCCTTTTCATTCACCTGACACTGGTTAATTCCATCGATATTCGCCTCCACCGGATCTTCTACTGTAATAATATTAACTCCCTCTGTATTAAGTTCCGAAAGTGCCGTATAAAGCGTCGTAGATTTACCGGAACCTGTCGGTCCTGTTACGAGAATTATACCATTAGGGTTACTTAATATTCCATCAAATGTCGCTTCCTCCTCCGCACTAAAACCGAGTCCCGACTTGGCACGGGTCAGACCTTCCTTGGAAGTAAGACGCATAACCGTCTTTTCTCCGTACACAGTAGGCAGCATGGATACACGGATATCAAACTCCTTCCGGTCCACCATAATAGAGATACGTCCGTCCTGAGGTTTACGTTTCTCCGAGATGTCCATTCCTCCCATAATCTTTAATCTAGCGCAAATGCCGGAAAGCAGCGAATAATCATAACTCATAACCTGCTTTAACACACCATCAATACGGTATCTGACACGAACCGACGACTCCAAAGGCTCAATATGAATATCAGAAGCCCGTTGCCTGACACCGCCCTCTAAAATCTGTTTTACAAGCAGTACAATCGGGGAATTCTCGATATCCGCATTATATTCATCTTCCTCTGCCTCAGAAAGCATTGACTCTTCCCGCTCTTTCCGGTAAGCCTCCGCAGCCTCCATAGCCTTATGGTTACCATAATACTTCCCAATCGTCTCTGCAATCTCATCTTCATTGGCAAGCATTGGCTCAATCTGAGATCCGGTAATAATCGACAAATCATCTACAGCAATAATATCCATGGGGTCTGCCATCGCCACACGCAGGACATTAGGATTGCGTTCATCAAATCCCAAAGGAACAACATTATACTTCATAACCGCATCTTCCGGTATCAGACTCAAAACCTGATCATCGAATTTGCATCCTTTTAGTTCAATATAGTCCACTCCTAACTGTCTGGTAAGTGTTGCAATCAACAATTCCTGGCTGATAAAACCGGCTTCCACAAGAGTCCGGCCCAGCTTCTGTCCCTTTTCCTTCTGAAGCGCCAGCGCTTGCTGTAGCTGTTCCTCTGTAATGGCACCTGCTGCAACAAGCAGGTCACCCATTCTGATTTTTTTTCTTCCTACTCCAATACGCATATGCATGACCTCTCATAAGTTTAATGAATTAAACAATCACAAATATCCTATTCATGATTACTATTTTTTAATCTTCGCTTTAGAGCTGACACCTTTTGACTTAAGCATCCTCTTATAAGCTGATAATTTCTTTTTAGGAACCTTGATAGTAGCTTTTGAATAAATACCCTTAAACGCTTTGCTCCCTACATTTGAGCTTTTAAGTTTTGCAGTCTTTATCGTAACTGAGCTTAACTTCTTGCATCCGTAAAATGCCTGTTTCCCTATCTTGCTGACCTTGGAAGGTATGGTAATTGCCTTAAGCTTGGTACACTTATAGAATGCCTTTGACTTAATCGTAGTCACATTTTTGCCGATTGTCACAGACTGCAGGTTCGAACATCCGCTAAATGCGTTATCACCAATGGTTTTTACATTGTTGCCGATAATAATTGTTTTTATCTTTTTGTTATTCTTAAAAGCATTTTTCGCAATCGATGTAACTGTATAGGTTGTGCCGTCTATAGTAATATTATCCGGAACCTTCACGGTAGTTCCGCTTTCTGGTGCCTGCCGATACTCTATCGTTTTCTCCGTTCCCGTTCCCGTCGGCACATAAACCGCACCTCCACCGGCTTTCACCGTATCGTCCACTACCGGCGGCGCCTCTCCCGCTGTGCTGCTTCCGTCACTGCTGACTGTACCTGCAAAGGACCAGACCTTAGAATTTGAAAGATCAAGATGAAGCGCCGGACACACTCCATAAAATTCTGTATTCACAAAATTACCGTCAAGCTGAGTACGTCCTGTATTTCCCACATACATTCCGTCAGTCAGATACTCCCCTGATGTCCTAAGCCACCAAAATCCATTCTCATCTGCCGCATTAAGAT
>JAIDHZ010000171.1 GCA_029052995.1 Lachnospiraceae bacterium
ATTATAATTAACTTTTAATTCAATTGACTCTAAATTATCTTTTATGCTGTCAGAAATCTGAAAAACCAATACAGCCTCCTGCTCCTTCCCGGACTCTAGTGTTGTTTCAAGCGTTCCCAAATCGTCCATCAAAATTGTAAGCATTGGATCTGCCAAATGATTCCCATTACAAACAATACGATAACTTATACCTTTATCCAACAAAGAAAACGATACCTTCTTTTCCGAATTATTTAAAACATTAAATCGGACAACTAATAGCTGATAACCGTCAGGCGCCTCTATATATACAAACTCTTCGTCTGTATCTGCTTCAGGATAATGACTTGTCACAGTATAATCCTTATATGTAATATCTACTCCTTCAATACCTGCAATCCTGGCAATATTACGTTCTGTTCCCGTTTGTGAATTCTCAGATGGCAATTCATTTTTCTCATCAATGTTACTATTAAAATCACTGTCCTTCGAAACATCATCTGTGTCAGTTTCCTGCATTGATTCTTCTTCCAATTGTTTTGCAAGCTCTTCCCCGCCATCTGAGATTCGATCTACATAATTAACATCATATTTAAGCAATAGCTCTGCTGCATACTCAGCAATTTTTGTTGTCTCTTCGTCAGAAAGCTCAATTACATCATTACAACCAGTAAGTAACAAACTACCGGTCAAAAATAAAAGAAATATCTTTTTTTTCATAGTCCTTCCTCTATTCCTATATAATTGTACGACCACTATTTTAACACGAAATCCTTCCTGCTTCAACAATTTTTAATATTGTTTAATTTGTTTTTTGTTTTACCATTTCCAAATCAAAGTAAAATGTGACACCGTTATCACTATTATAAACGCCATATTTTTTTCCATGCAGCTTCATTGTTGCAGCAACAATAGATAATCCAATACCGCTTCCTCCATATTCTCTTGTCCTTGCTTTATCCACTTTATAGAATTTAATCCAGATTTTTTCCAGTTCTTCTTCCGGAATCGAATTTCCTTCATTAAATACTAAAACCCGTAATAACTGATTATTTTCTTCTAAGGAAATCCTAATCTTTCCTCCTTCCGGAACATAATGAATGGCATTTGTCAAATAGTTAGTATACACCTCTTCTATCATAAACTCATCACCCCATACAAAGAGCGGTTCCCGGTTTTCAAATTGTAAATCAATTCCACCTTGCTGTATCAGAATATCAGAAGATGCATTGATGTTTTTAATCAGTTCAACAATATCAAACCGTTCAAAGTTAACTTTTCCATTTCCAAATTCCAGTTCATTTAGCTCAAGAAGTTTTTTAACCAATGTATTCATTTTATCTGCTTCATCCATGATAACTTCACAGTAAAACTCACGGCTTTCCAAATCATCTGAAATATTTTCCTTTAACCCTTCAGCGTATCCCTGAATTAATGCAATCGGAGTCTTTAATTCATGGGACACATGAGATAAAAATTCCTTCCTCATCCCATCTATCTGTGTTTTTTGTTCAATATCCCGTGTAAGCTCTGCATTAGCAGCCTTCAATTCTGTAATTGTTGTCTCCAATGCCTTCGACATAGAGTTAATACTTCTGCCAAGTTCACCCATCTCGTCATCTGAATTATTATTTACCACCGCATCAAAATCTAATTCAGACATTTTTTTAGCTACAGCCGCCATTTCATGAATCGGTTTAACATATGAACTGCTAACAAAAAACATTGCAAGGCACCCCATGACAATTGCACAAATCCCCACATAAGTATATAATTCCATGGTTGTCTTTACACTGCTGTCGAATTTGGAAACAGAAGACCTCAGTGCAATCAGGCTTCCATCTCCAAGCACCCCGGCCAAATCATAAAAATCAGAATTCATTTCTTCATCGTAGTTCTTATGGAAAATATAATACCCTTCTACACTATCATCAAAGAATGTACCTAAATCCTCTTCTGTCGTTCCTTTTAATAATGCAGCAATAGATTCCATACTATCCCACATTTTGCTTTTTTCATTGGTATTACTATATACTGTTCCATCTTCACAAAGCACTAAAAGATTAATCTCACCTTTTGCAGCAAGCTTTGATAAATGCTCACGAATCTGCTCAGAAGATAATCCGTCCGTTGTAAAAATCATATTAATATCCTGATACATACTCTGCATACTATATTTTAATTCTTTAAGAAAATAAGCTCTGATGCCAAATGCAGTAATTCCAATCGAGCCAAAAACCGTCAGCGTCATCATAATCATTAAAAGCATTGTCAGCTTAAACCGCAGAGAATGATTAAACCTAGTCAGCATATTATCCCTCTTCTACTTCAAATTTGTATCCCATACCCCAAATTGTTTTTATATAATCACCACATTCCTCTAATTTGCTGCGCAGCTTTTTCACATGGGTATCTATGGTTCTTGCATCTCCAAAATAATCATAATTCCAAACATTATTTAATATCTTTTCCCTTGACAGGGCAACTCCCTGATTAACGACAAAATAATTCAATAACTCAAATTCCTTAAAACTTAAATCAACATTTTTCCCTTTCACTTTCACCGTATGGGCTGCTATATCCAGTTCAATATCACCTGCCTCCAAAACTTCTTCCTGAGAAATTCCAGAAGTCCTTCTAAGAATTGCCTCTACCCTTGCCACTAATATCTTAGGACTAAAGGGTTTTGAAATATATTCATCAACACCTAATTCAAAACCCAAAAGCTCATCTCTTTCATCTGACTTGGCGGTCAGCATAATAATTGGAACCTGTGAAAGTTCCCGAATCTCTTTACAGGTCTCCCATCCGTCCATTTTAGGCATCATAACATCCAGTATAATAAGTGCAATGTCATTGTTTTCAACAAAAGCATCTACTGCCTCTTCTCCATTGGAGGCCTCGATTACAGTATAATCCTGACGCACAAGAAAATCTCTTACCAGTTTTCTCATACGGCTTTCATCATCAACTACCAAAATCTTAACCCTGTTCATAATCTTCCTCCTTCATACGGAAAAAGAGACAGGATGATAATCCGTCTCTTCAATTACAGATACTATTAAGTATCTTACAAAACACTTGTATTATACACCTAAATTA
>JAIDHZ010000172.1 GCA_029052995.1 Lachnospiraceae bacterium
AAGGCGGGCAACCGCACGGAAAAGAAGGAGGATGGTAAGAAAACCACATATACCTACAATGCAGTAAACCAGCTTGTCAGGGAGACAACTGAAAACGGAACGACCACATATACCTATGATGCAAACGGTAATTTACTGAAGACAAGCGGCAGCGGAGTACAGGCGGTTTATACATACGACCATTATAACCGGCTTGTGTCCTATACCCGGGGAGATATAACAGAAAGCTATACCTATGATGCGGAGGGTGTCAGAAGGAGCAAGACCACGGGAGACACTACGGTAATTTTTATCTCTGACACCACAGGGGAGCTTTCCCATACACTGGCAGAGACGGACGGGGAAGGAAAAGCTACAGCCGTTTATACCAGAGGAGATACACTAATCAGCCAGACAAGGGAAGATGTGACATCCACCTACCTGTATGACGGACACGGTGATGTAAGAGGGTTGCTGAATGCCAACGGAAGGTTCAGTGACACCTACCGCTACAATGCCTATGGGGAACTGCTGGCAAGTAAGGGAGACACGGAGAACCATTACCTGTATACAGGGGAATACTATGACGGTACAAGCGGACTGTATTATCTCCGTGCAAGGTATATGAACCCAAGTACGGGAACATTTATAAGCATGGATACCTACGAAGGAAGCATATATGATCCGGATACGCTGCATAAGTACCTGTATGCTAATGGGAATCCGGTGAAGTATAGTGATCCGAGTGGGAATATGTTTAGTATAGCCGGACAATTTATGGCAACCACCATCAGTACAGTGATGAACAATTTCCGGACACTTAATGTAATGGGTGTTGTTTCGGGTGTGACAAATGCGGCTATAACCGGTTTTCTTGGAGGAAGTGACCAGGATATTACCATGTCATTCTTTACAGGGTATGTGGCAGGGTTTGGAATGGGCGCAGTGCTTTATATTGCAGCTGCATGCAGTGCAGTGGCATATGCTCAGATGCTTTTGATAATATCAGCATCCAATGTGGTGATGAGCACGGTAATGACGATTGCTTCAGTGATGCAGAAGAATGATAAGGCAACACTGGTATATGGGACATTGACAATCTTGTCACTATTTACGCTTGCTCAGGCATATAATTTAAATTGTACAGTTAATGTTATGGGAGATAAGGGCAGTGCAAGGATTGGATGGGCATATGATAATCCGGAAGAAGTGAAGGTTGATGATAGTAGAAAGGCGGACTTAGGAAAGAAATTAGATTATCAATTTGGAAAAGCAGGTGGAAATAAACATAACATTGATAGAACTAAAGGTTTGAAAGGAAATATGGAAGAACTAGGCTTTGACGATACACCAGAAAATCGTGCATATTTTGAACAATATTATAATGATGTTTTAAATGATATGAGTAATCAAATAGGATCGCCTGAATCAGCATCATATACTGAAGATGGAATTACATTTTATTATACAGTTACAAAACGTGAAAGCTTTTTAATGGGTAAATATGGAGGAGCTAAAGTAACAACATATTGGGATGGAGACAGGCTATTAACAATAAAAATAAGTATGGGAAAGGGAACAAGGTTTAATCATTAGATTATTGTTTAGGTGATTGAAAATGAATGAGATTATTTATTTAGAAAAAAGTGAAAACTTCGATGTTTATAATCCCCTTTTTATTTTTAATGAAGATTTATCTTTAGATAATCATTTTTGTATATTAAAAACCAATGTAGGAAATATTGCATTCTCATATTATGATTTAGGTGTTGAACCAAATGCTGTTGTACAAAAAAATATATTATTTTTAAGTTTTGGAGCAAGTTATTATGTTTTAAATTTAAATGATAAAAAACTGCTATATCAACGTAAGGATTCAATGTCAATTATTTTTGAAATAATAAAATTTGATTTAAAAGATTGTGTTGTATTTATAGGAGAATTAACTCTATTGTGTTTTAATTTAGATGGGCA
>JAIDHZ010000173.1 GCA_029052995.1 Lachnospiraceae bacterium
GTGCATTTTTGATAATTGTTTTCAGTATGTAATATAAAAAGTAGCAAATTTCGTCAAAACAACTAATATATTTTGAAAAAAAGTGACATTGTTAATAAAAAAGGATTGAGATATAATGAAAAATGATAAAATACCATGCGAATACTGTCAATGGGAAATGGGTGAAAGAGGGGGGATCAGATTGTATTACACTATATTTTGACAATGTTTGTAGTGGTTAACTGATGTGAAAAGATTCAGAATAGAATTTAAGAAAAGGAGAAGGAGTAATATTATGAAAACAAGAAGATTGTTTTTTAAGAGAATACTGCCATTGATGATGGTGGCAGTAATGGCATTTACCAGTGTTCCTGCAAATATTATAAGCAGGGTAACCGGCAGTAACGTGGCAGATATGGCTTCAGTTAGTGCTGCCACAGACTATGGGCTTTGCGATAACATTCAGGATGGCGTTATATTGCACTGCTTTGACTGGAAGTACACGGATATTGAGGCAGAGCTTCCTAACATCGCAGAAGCAGGCTTTACGTCTATACAGACTTCACCGGCTCAGAGAAATGACAGTGGTGCGAGTCAACCATGGTATTGGTTATATCAGCCACAAAATTTTGCAATTACTACAAATCCACTTGGTACCAAGGCTGAGTTGGAATCGCTGTGCAAAAAGGCACATGAGTATGGCATTAAGATTGTTGTGGATGTGGTTGCCAATCATACAAGGGGTAGTGAAGGTGAGAATGGAAATATTGATAGCAGTTTGAAAAGGAGGGAATTTTTCCGTTACGGCAATAAAGATAGTGGGCCAGCTGTTGACTGGAAAAATCGTTATGACGTATATACCTGCAATATCGGTATGCGTGATTTGGTGTCTGAGAATACGGATTTGCAGAAAATCATAGCGGGTTATATAACAGAGCTACAGAATGCAGGTGTGGATGGCATTCGTTGGGATGCGGCAAAGCATATACAGCTTCCATCAGAGGGGAACTGCCAGTTCTGGCCTACAGTGACCAGTCAGGGGCTTTGGCATTATGGCGAAATTTTAGATGGTCCGAATAATGGCGGCAACAATAATGATAACTTGATGAAAGAGTATACGAATTATATTTCTGTTACGGACGATGTTTATGGCGATCAAGTGTTAGAGGGACCAAAAGATCAATGGGGAAACAGAACTGGAGAATATGGATTTAATAGTGGAAAGATACCGACTACCATTGGAAACTACTCTGAGCGGATAAAATTAAAGAATAAACTGGTATATTGGGCGGAGAGTCATGATACTTATGCGAATGATGGAGATTATGGTTCAAATACAAGTTTGGTGGGTCAGAATGTAGTTGATCGTGCATATGCAGTTTTAGCTTCACAGGGTAAGGCTACAGCATTGTATTTTTCAAGGCCATATAAGACAAGAAAGGCAGAGATTATGCCAGGGGTAAAAGGAAGTACCCATTTTACTTCTGAAGAGGTAGCAGCAGTTAATCATTTACATAACGCTTGTGTGGGAGAACCGGATTATTATGTGGCTGATACCAACAATAATGTAGCAGCAGTGTGCCGTACAAGCGGTGCCGCTGTGGTTTTAGGAAGTGGTAGTGACAGAGATGTCACGGTGGCAAATGGTGGAAGTACTGTAAAACCAGGCACTTATACAGATCAGATTTCTGGAAGCACATGGACCGTTACATCAACTACAATGTCCGGTCATGTTGGAAATACGGGTATAGCTGTCTTTTACGAGGCTGAACCTATCGTGAAGACCCCGACTCCTACCATTTCAAAGGAAGGTGGAAACTTTAGTGATACACTGACCCTTACAATTGGTTTAAAGAATGCAACAGAGGGAACCTATAAGATTGGTGATGCTTCTGCTGAGAAGTATACGGCTTCCAAGGATATTATAATAGGAAATGATATGTCATTTGGTGACAGTGTTACCGTTACGCTTACGGCTACAGATGGTTCTCAAACCGAAACAAAGACTTATACATTTACCAAGGTAGAGCAGACAGGTAATGTGGTATATTTGGATTTGCCGTCCGGATGGAATACACCGGTATACTGTTATGCTTTTGCTCATGGAGTTACACCGGCACAAAATAATGCAGCGTGGCCGGGTGTGAAAATGACATTGGATGAAGCCAGCGGATATTATAAGTATGAGATTCCTGATACTATAGAGAATCCGGAGGTTATTCTGCATGATGATACCGATGATAATAGGACCTCACCGGATCAGCAGCCGGGAAAGGTGATAGATGGCTCATGGCTTTACAAGGACGGCTCATGGAGTGAATATTCATCACCCAGACCTCAGCCGGATAAAGGAACCGTTACCGTAAAATATGTAGATGAGTCAGGAAAAGAAATTGCAGCTGCCAAGACATTGACAGGAAATGTAGGAAGCTCATATGAGACAAGTGCTGCTACGGTAAGCGGGTATATATTAATGGGTATACCGTCTAACGCTACAGGAAAATATACAAAAGATCCAATTACGGTCACTTATAAATATACGAAAAACGGCAATAATGAGACACCTACCGTAACATCTTCTCTTGCAGAAGGTTCTTCGTTTAAGACGGAGACGGCGAAAATTACGCTCACACTTCAAAATGCAGAAAGCGGAACCTATTCCGTGGATGACGGTCCGGTGAGAACATTTACCGGCTCAGCGGAAGTCGTAATAGGCCAGGGTAAAGTGGCAGATTCTACCATTACCGTAAAAGCAACGGCTAAATCCGGTACAGAGACAAAGGATTATACCTTTACATATAAGAAGCAGTTTGATAAAACGGTAGATGAGACCGTAAAGGCATTGCAGGCAAATACGGCGGGTTCAACGCTTGCATCACAGTATAAGACAAATGCAGTGGGAAAGGGAGTTAATAAAACAATTTCTGTAGATGGTGACCTTTCGGATTGGGATAGTTCAATGCTCATTGCCCAGGGCGCAGCCAATGATGATCCGAGAGTATACCGTCCCGGCTCTATGTATGAGCTTCCGATTGATTTGTATGCACTTTACGGAGCCTATGATGACAATAATGTTTATCTGATGTGGGAAATGACAAATGTGCAGGATGTAGTTGCGCCAAATGATGATTATCCTCTCAGTCAGGGGATTTTGTGGCAGACTTTGGACTGTCCGTTCCACATTGCAATTGATACTGGAAAGGGAGATGTCATTGGCAATAAGGGACTGGCTGCGGATGGAAAATCGCATTGGAATTCAAGAATGACCATTGAAAACCGTTTTAACCGGATGGTTTCATGTTCTTATAAGGGGTTCGTAAGAAACGATCCATGTGTTTACAAGGGCACTTCCGGGGGATTGGATGTGGTGGCAGCATATAATGCATCTGGTGTCGCAGATACGGGTGAAACTATTGGAAAAACGGGAATAAAGATTGAGTATGGCAAGGGAATTATAAGCAACTCTGTAAAAGGAATTGACGGGGCATATGGAGAATATCATAACCGTGTTGTGGGTGACATATATGATGACTCGGCTGCATGGGTTGATTTTAATGAGAAGGGTCACAGCAGTGCAACTATGGATTTCTTTTACGAAATGTCTATTCCTTATGAGGAGCTTGGAATTACAAAAAGTGATGTGACGCAGAATGGAATTGGTGTGTTGTTGGTTGCTACAATGGGCTCATCAGGATTGGACTGTCTGCCTTATGATGCTTCCATGAATGATCAGGCAGATTTGGAGGATACAGAGTCACAGCCAGAAAATAGTTTTGAAAAATCAGACGAAGACCATATAACCTGTTCTTTTGCAAGAATAGGAAATGGTTCGAATCCGAATCCAGATCCGGTTCCAGACCCAGATCCGGTTCCAACTCCGGATCCGACACCGGACAGCTTGGAACTGAATTTCGGTGCAGACCGTTCTTCTCCACAGGCGGCAGCTACAGCTTTGTCGTTAGAAGGTATTGCAAAGGGAGGAACCGCACCGTATACTTATAAATTCTATGTAAATGATAAGTTAGTGGATGAGAAGAAAGGAAACGGTGAGGTTTCCGTAAACTGGACACCGGCTGCAGGCAATAATCAGATTATCAAATGCCAGGTGGAGGACAGCAAAGGTAATACAACCCAAAGTGCCAAATTTTATACAATTGAAGGCAAAGTGGAGGATTGTATACATAGTAATACGACAGTTAAGGCCAAAAAGGAAGCTACCTGTACAGAGGCTGGGCATGAGGAAGAGACCGTTTGTGCAGACTGTGGTGAAGTGATTGTTCCGGGTGAAATTATCCCGGCAAAAGGCCATACATGGTCATCCGGGGTCTGTACAGTGTGTGGAGCAGAGCAGCCGGTAGACTGTAATCACAATAATACGACAGTTCAGGGCAAAAAAGAAGCTACCTGTACAGAGGCTGGACATGAGGGAAATACGGTTTGTACAGACTGTGGTGAAGTGCTTGTTCAGGGTTCAATTATTCCGGCAAAAGGCCATAACTGGGTCTCAGGAGTCTGTATAGTATGTGGAGTAAAGCAGGATGATGTTACCATAGATGTAACGGTGCTTGATACAGATATTGTATATGACGGGAAAGCTAAAACGCCTCAAGTTATTGTAAAGGCAGGGAAAGAGCTTTTAACTAAGGATGTTGATTATACCGTATCCTATAGGAATAACACCAATGCAGGTGAGGCTTTGGTTGTTGTTACCTGTAAGGGTAATTATACGGGAACAATTGAAAAAACCTTTACTATTGCAAAGGCAACGGGACCGGAATCAGGAATACCGGGAACTAAAAAGAATGCTCCAAAGACTGCTGAAAAGGTATCTGACATTGAACTGCCTGCAGGATGGAAATGGTCAGAGGAAGATACCGGTAAAAAACTGGAAACCGGAGTGACGGTTACAGCGACAGCAGTGTATGAAGGGGCAGATAAGAATAATTTTGAAACCGTAAGGGTTTCCGTACAGATAACAAAAAGTGATTGTGAACATCCATATAACAAAGTAAAAATAAAGGATGACAGAGCAGTTGGCTGTACAGAACCGGGTTATACCGGAGATAAATATTGTGAAGAGTGTGGAGAGATAGTAGAGAATGGTACAGAAATAAAAGCCATCGGACATTTATGGGGTGACGGAAGGGTAACAAAGCAGCCGACAGCGACAGAGACCGGAGTGATGACTTATAGGTGCACCAGATGTACTGCAACAAAGACGGAAGAAATTCCTTCAATAGGAAGCTGTCAGCATACAAGCACAGAATTAAGAAATGTAAAAGCAGCCACCTGTACAGAAAAAGGTTATAGCGGTGATTCGTACTGCAAAGCCTGCGGTGACTTAGTGAAAAAGGGTAATGATATTCCGGCTACCGGACATTCGTGGGATGCTGGAAAAGTGACAAAAGCGCCAACGGCAACAGCAAAAGGTGTGAAGACTTATACTTGTACCAAATGCCATAACACCAGAACGGAAGAGATTCCGGCAACAGGTGGCAGCAGCATAAGCCAGCCGTATGTTATAACAGTGCCCGGCAATGTGGAAAAGGGAGATTCCGTTGAGGATACCGCAACAAATTCTGTTTACATGGTAACCAGTAAGAGCCTGACTTCCAAGACTGTGAAATATGTTGTAACAGGAAGTGAAAAAGATACGCTTGTTGTGCCGGATTCCATTTCTATCAATGGAGAGGTATATAAAGTAACTGCTGTTGCAAGCGATGCATTTAAGGGTAATGATACAGCTAAAAAGATTGTTGTGGGAGACAATGTAAAGACGATTGGTGCAAATGCGTTCAGCAATTGTAAGAATTTGAGTCAGGTAACATTAGGCAAAAATGTAACTACAATCGGTGCAAATGCATTTAGCAACTGTAACAAAATGACCAAGATTACATTAGGCAAGAATGTAACCACAATTGGTAAAAATGCATTTGGAGGCTGTACAATGCTTAGCAGTGTTACATTGCCGTCTAAGCTTAGCAAGATAGAAGAAAAAGCATTTTACAAGTGTACAAAGCTCAAATCAATCACGATACCGGCTAAGGTAAAGAAAATTGGAAAGAAAGCATTCTACGGATGTAAGAATCTTAAGAAAATTACAATTAAGACTACTAAGTTAACAAAAAAGAACGTAGGTAGTAATGCATTTAAGGGCATTAATTCTAAGGCGACTATCAAGGTTCCGAAGAAAAAGCTTAAGAGCTATAAGCAGATGTTAAGAGCAAAAGGTGTAGGTTCTAAAGCAAAAATTAAAAAATAATAAAGAAGGGGCTGTTGCACTAAGCTAGTGCACAGCTCCTTTTGTTCGCTACTCGTTACTAAATAAAAAATTGTTGTGTATTTCGAACAGCACTAATTCGGTTATAACAGTTCAGACTTTAGAC
>JAIDHZ010000174.1 GCA_029052995.1 Lachnospiraceae bacterium
CTCTTAATCCATCGCCGACGGCCCTGATGGCGGTGGACGGTATTTCAAGGAAGTTCAAATTTAAGCAGGTGAAGACGGCAGCGGGACAAGCCATGGAATATGCGGCGAAGGAGCTTGACATTTCCGTGGAGGAGCTTTCCGACAAGATTGTGCCCACATTGGGATTTGACGCCAACATGGAGCAGACCTTTGACTACGGAAACAGAAGCTTTAAGGTGGAGCTTAACAATAATCTGGAGATTGCCATTTATGATGGGAAGGGTAAACAGTTAAAGAATATGCCAACGCCCGGAAAAAATGATAATGAGATTAAGGCACAAAAGGCAAATAAGGAATTTAAGGAGATGAAGAAGCAGTTAAAGAATGTGGTGGCAAGTCAGCGGCTTAGGTTAGAGCAGGCGCTTTCCTCCGAGCGAAAATGGACAAAGGAGGCATAGAAGAAGCTTTTTGTGGAAAATCCAATAATGCACTGTTTTGCTATGGGTTTAATCTGGGGTATGTACAAGGATATGGCTCTTGTCACATCCTTTCGATATATGGAGGACGGAACCTTTAACACAGCAGATGAGGAGGAACTTGAAATTTCGGAAGATGCAGGTATTGGGTTGGTGCATCCGAGTGAACTGGATGTGGAACTCATTGCTGCATGGAAGGAACAGCTTTCCGATTATGAGGTGACACAGCCATTTGAACAGCTTGACCGTACCATATACACCCATGAGCCGGAGGAGGAAAATGCATACGAGATTACAAGATTTGAGGGAAAGGTCATAAACGGCTTATCCCTGCTGGGTAAAATGACATCCTTCGGCTGGTACAAGGGCTCTGTGGAGGACGCAGGGTTTTATTATACATTCTACAGGGAGGATGAGGCACTGGGAATCGGTGCCGAGCTAAGTTTTGAAGGGCTTCCGGTGGGCTATGAGAATGAGGACACCACCATAGGCAAGCTTAAATTTTATAAGGCAGGAACCGTAAAACGGGACAGTTACGTCTATGATACCGTAAAGAAGGAAAATGGCATAAAAATAAAGGACTTGCCAAAGCGGTATTTCAGTGAAATCATTTATCAGATGACAAAGGCGCTTGCCAGTGCAAGGGAAGAATAGGTAACTAAATGCCGGAGCGGCTGCGGTAAACGGGTATCTGAAAAATGTAAGGGCTGCTTGTGTATAAAAAGGAATATTAGGGTATAATCTAAACATAATAGGAGGCATGATGAAAGATTATCAGAGAACTTTTGAAAATATGCTGGATGATAATAGGGAAAAGCTTATTATAGATTTGAGGGAGCCACAAGAGTATGAGAGGGAGCATGTTGAAGGAGCAATCAATGTTTTTTGGGAAAAATTTGATGAATTTCGCAGCAGACTTTCAAGGAATAAACCGATTTATATGATTTGCCATAAGGGTGATACAAGTGATGGGTTTGCAAAACAGTTAACTGAAGCCGGTTATGAAGCTTACAGCATTGTAGAAGGGCATCGTGGTTATCTGCGATGGAAATTGGCACGAATATAAGCTTACTCTTTTGAGAGCAGCATAATTAAGCCGTCAAGCTGTTGTTCCGGGAGATATTGAAGCAGGCGCATTAGCCTGTGCTGTTTCTCGGGCTGCTTGATAGACGTATCGAACAATTCTGAAATGGTAATGTCAAAATGGTTGCAAATATCCACGATTACCGGTAATGGAGGCATAAGTTTACCGGATACTACCTTTTGGATGTAATCAGGACTTTTTCCGAGTGAGAGGCTGAATTGATACATAGAAAGATCATTAGAATTCATTAGTTGAATAATTCGATTTTGTAACAGTTGCTGAACTTCTTCAAATTCCATACTGATTCTCCTTTGTAACAATTAATTTTTCTTATGTATTACCGGTGCAGATTAGATTGGTCGTGAAAAACAGGCTTTTTTATTATAATAGAATATGAAATGTGTTTAATGGAATAAAAATCATGAAATGTATAAATATATGGATGAAAAATCCTGATTTTTTTATGCGACCAGAACTTTGTAGAATTAAAGGGGCAGGAGCAAATTCAATATTGGAGAAAATGTAAGTTGGATTGTAATTTAAGGTGTTTTGAAAGATATTTATTGTGATTTTCTATAAAATAAGGTAAAATATACGGATAGTTACAAAAGCGAGGAGGAATAATGGTGGATAAAGAGTTAGTGATTGTTTTAGACTTTGGCGGGCAGTATAATCAGCTTGTGGCGCGCAGGGTCAGGGAATGTAATGTATATTGTGAAATTTATTCTTATAAGACAGATATCAGCAAAATTCGGGAGATGAATCCAAAGGGAATCATTTTAACTGGTGGTCCAAATAGCTGTTATGAGGAGGGAGCTCCGACTTATACAAAGGAATTGTTTGAGATGGGAATTCCGGTGCTGGGGCTTTGTTATGGCGCACAACTGATGCAGCTTATTTTAGGCGGAAAAGTGGAAAGGGCATCTGTTCAGGAATATGGCAAGACAAAGGTGCATGTTGATAGGTCATCCGCACTGTTTGCTGATGTTTCAGAGGACACAATCTGCTGGATGAGCCATAATGACTATATTTCACAGGTGGCGCCAGGATTTGATATCTGTGCCCACACAGCAGATTGTCCGGTTGCGGCAGCAGAGAATCCGGATAAAAAGCTCTATGCGATTCAGTTCCATCCAGAGGTGCTTCACACGGTGGAGGGAACAAAAATGCTTTCTAATTTTGTGCATGGTGTGTGTTGTTGTGCAGGAGATTGGAAAATGGACACTTTTGTGGCAAATCAGATTCAGGCTATCCGTGAGAAGGTCGGTGACGGTAAGGTACTTTGTGCATTGTCGGGTGGTGTGGATTCGTCTGTAGCTGCTGTTTTATTGTCAAAGGCAGTAGGTGACCAGCTTACCTGTGTATTTGTTGATCATGGGCTTTTGCGCAAAAATGAGGGGGATGAGGTAGAGGCAGTTTTCGGGCCCAAAGGAAACTATGAGCTTAATTTCATTCGTGTCAATGCTCAGGAGCGTTTTTATGAGAAATTAAAGGGTGTCGAGGAGCCAGAGCGCAAACGAAAAATTATCGGAGAAGAATTTATCCGTGTGTTTGAGGAAGAGGCGAAAAAAATTGGTGCAGTGGACTTTTTAGTAC
>JAIDHZ010000175.1 GCA_029052995.1 Lachnospiraceae bacterium
CCTCTATTCTGTTCACAGCACTCTCTGCTCCCTTAACTGTAATCAGATTCGGAGTTGCTGTTCGGTTGCTGATTGCATACCCATCTGCCACTTCAGATAATGCACGAACCGCAACCGGCAATTGACGCTCGATTTTATTTTCAACTGCAATCACAACAGAATTTGTAGTGTTAGAAATTGTAAGTTCTTTGTTAACTGTCGGACTTACTGCCGACACATCAACTGCAACTGCATTGGTCACTGACATTTTTGACAAATCGGCTACTGCTTTAAAATCTCCACTGTCCAGGTGTTCTACAACCTTCCGTCTGCCTTTTACAACAACATTCACTGTTGTCCCCTCTGGCACTTCATATACTCTGTTCTTTTCTGTAATTGCATCACCATTTATAAAATCAATCTCAATCCCTGTAATCTCTTTTGCTGTTTTATAATCATCCACATTTGCCACAATTATCCATATTATAATTGCAATTAAAAGAGATAACACTTTTAATCCCAAATGATCAAACCATTTACTTTTCACGCTTACCAAGACCTTTCCACCATTTCATTTTACCTACTATGGTTTCGTGTTTACCCACTTCTTCCATCTTCTCTATAAAATCATTTTTAGAACTACAACGCATTATTTCGCCGTTTTGTGCAATAGACACTCCTCCTGTCTCTTCAGAGACAATTACTGTTATACTGTCAGAAACTTCGCTGACACCAATTGCTGCGCGATGTCTCGTTCCTAAAGATTTGTGAATATCAGGGTTATCCGATAACGGAAGATAGCAGGTCGCACTCACAATACGGTTTCCCCGAACCAATACTGCGCCATCATGCAAAGGTGTGTTATGTTCAAAAATATTAATCAGAAGCTGGCTTGAGATTTGCCCATCAATCACAATTCCTGTTCTCTCATAATCACCCAGACTCACTTCCTGTTCAATAACGATCAGTGCCCCGGTTTTTACCTCTGACATGGCAAATACTGCTTTCGCAATCTCATTAATTACTTTTTTTTCTATTTTTCTTCCGGTTTTGCCATTTTCCAACGAAAAAATATCAGAGATAAATTTACGTCTTCCAAGCTGTTCCAATGCTTTACGAAACTCCGGCTGAAATATAATTATAACAGCAATAACACCCACGCTAATTGTATTTTTAAAAATCCACAAAATAGTATTAAATCGAAATGCCGCAGCCAAACCAGTAAACAACAACAAAACAAGAATACCCTTAATCAATGTCCATGCTCTGGTTCTTTTGAACCAATTCATAATGTGGTATAGCAAAAAAGCAATAATCACTATCTCAAGTATATCTGTAATTGTTATTCTTGGAATGTAAAACCAGTCAAAATATGTTTTAAAATAATTGAATATCCGTTCCAATTGTTTCCATCTCCATTTTAATTTTGCATTTTTGAATTGATATATTTCACATTACGATTAGACACCGATACAGACACTTTCGGTACGGCTTTCACATAATAGTAATACTGTTCATCTTCGAACTGCAAAAGCTCTGCCTTCTGATAATCTACTATTCCTTTAAAAAACTGGATAATAAACGCTATTATAATACTTAAAATACTTCCCAGTAATACAGACCCAATTTCTACCTCTATGGATAGCGCAACTCTTCCAATTAAAAATAATACAACATTTAAAAATCCACCCATCAGGAACGCAACAATCCATGAATGCTCAAAAGACATTCTATAAAATACATATGTAACCAAAATCACAAATGTAAATACCACAATGGTAAGAAGCATTTCTTTATTCTGAATCAGCACTTCCAAAATATACTGATAACCTCCGACCGTATCATCCTCTTCCACCTGAGCCGCCAAAACATTCACCAGCTGGCTTAATCCGTTTTCATAATGATATAAAATAACACCAAATGCTGCCGGAATTACTGCAGCCGGACCAATCAAAAATCCCAGCAAAAGTGGTAATGCATACATAATATGTGCCGCATTAAAAAATGGAACCAAAAATACAATAACACCCATCTTCGGTGAAAATCTCATAAAACCACAATAAAAAATCAACACGAACAATGCTGCAACAAGTCCTACATCCAACGACACTTTTGCAGAGTGAAAAACAATAAAAATACCACCAATCACAGCCATAACTTCAATCGGCAAAAAAGCACAAATGATAGAAATCAAAACGACCAAAAGTGTATTATTTAACACTGCTAAATAACCCATTTTTGCATTTAAAGTAAAAAATAACAACAGAGAAAATACAAATTTAACGATCGGTGTAAAAATGTAATCGTAACGGCTATAATAAGCCTTAATATTATCTCTAAAAGTCAACAAAATCGTCACTGATTACCACACCTCCCTTCGCATTTACTCCTTCTTTATCTGCAGCTTCCTGCAATTTCTTCAAATTATGGTTATATATAATAATATTTGATTTGGATGCATTATATTTTTGTGCGTAAAAAATTCTTGCTGCAATCCAATATACAAAAATCCATACCACATATAAAGCCAAGATGCCCAAAGCCATCTTTTTGTATTCCACTTTAAATACATTTTCCAAAAGAAAATCTATTTTATATACCACAACCAATGCCGCAATTAATACAAATGTAACAGTAGCAGAAACAATTGCTTTCAGAGTATGCAATCTCACATAATCACCTTTGTAATATCCATTCATAGGAATCTCTGTCTTTCCTTTATTTTTCTCATAGATTGCAATACGGCTCATCAGTTTTACTTTCTCTTCCCTGACCATTTTGCTACCTCCTGTTTAAGCGAATCTCCAGTCTAACGCCAACCTTATAACCATTATACTTTTTTAACAGAGGATTAGTCAACCTTTAATGCAAAATCTCTAACAGTTTTTCACAAACCTTTGCACAAAAATATAGGGAAAACAGTCAATTACACTATTGACTTGTTTTCCCCGTATCTATGGTATATAAATTATCAATTCATCCGACTTATATTGTCAACAATAATTGACATGAAAACTATCAACCCAACTTCCAAATATCGTTATTATACTGTTCAATAGTTCTGTCAGAAGAGAAGAAACCAGCCTTTCCTATATTGATAATCATCTTCTTAGCCCATGCTTTTCTGTCCTCAAAATCTGCCAGCATTTCGTCCTTCTTAATACGGTATTCATCCCAGTCCAGAAGAGTCATAAACCAGTCCTTATTAATCAGTTCATTATAAAGTCTCTCTAAATTTTCTCTCTGTCCAACAGAAAGCATTTCATCACTTACTATGAAATCTACTGCACGTTTAATATTTGCATCTTCATCATAATATTTCTTTGAAACATAATCTGCCTTCTCATAGTGTTTAATAACCTGGTCAGAAGACTCACCAAAGATATATATATTGTCCTCACCAACTAAGTCTGCAATCTCCACATTTGCTCCATCCATTGTTCCAATTGCAACCGCACCATTTAACATAAATTTCATGTTAGATGTTCCAGATGCTTCCTTAGAGGCAAGAGAAATCTGCTCATGAATATCTGCTGCCGGAATTAACTTCTCCGCAAGAGTTACATTGTAATTCTCTACCATAACTACTTTCAAATAAGGACTTACATCCGGATCATTTTCAATTAACTGCTGCATACATAGGATAAGATGAATAATATCCTTTGCAATCGTATAAGCTGGTGCTGCTTTAGCTCCAAAAATAGCAGTAATCGGTCTTGCCGGTTTCTTTCCTTCTTTAATCTCAAAGTACTTGTGAATCAGGTATAAGGCATTCATCTGTTGCCGCTTATATTCATGTAAACGCTTGATTTGTATATCAAATACAGAATTCTCATCAATATCAATATTCTGTGTTGCCTTTAAATAGTTTTTCAATTCAGTCTTCTTTTCCTGCTTGACAGCTAATACCTTTTCAATTAAAGCATCATCATCCGCTAGTTTTGTGAATTTTTCCAGCTCCATTGCATCCTTTTTAAATCCTGAACCAATTGAGTCGTCCAGCAATTCTGTCAACTGATGATTGCAATGTAACAACCAACGGCGGAAAGTAATACCATTTGTCTTATTGTTAAATTTTTCAGGATAGATATTGTAGAAATTCTTCAACTCAGAATCCTGTAAAATCTGTGTATGCAGTGCTGCAACACCGTTTACACTATAGCCATAGTGGATATCCATATGCGCCATGTGTACCCTTCTATCGTCATCTATAATATAAACGGACTTGTCCGTATATTTTGCAGCCACCCTGTTGTGCAATTCATAAATAATCGGCATAATCTGCGGAGCAACCTTCTCTAAATATACGATAGGCCATTTTTCCAGTGCCTCTGCCAAAATAGTATGGTTTGTATAAGCACAGGTCTTTGAAACAATTTGAATTGCCTCATCCATGCCAATACCTCTTTCCATAAGCAGACGAATCAATTCCGGAATAACCATGGAAGGATGTGTATCATTAATCTGAATGGTTACATATTCTGCAAGATCATGAAGAGTACAGCCTCTCTCTACTGCCTCATCCAAAATTAATCTCGCTCCACTGCTTACCATAAAATACTGCTGATAAACACGAAGCAAACGTCCCTTATCATCGCTGTCATCCGGGTACAGGAACAACGTCAGATTCCTTACAATATCTTCCTTATTAAAATCATCTATTGTTTCACCAACGATTCCCTCGTCTATTGTTTCAATATCAAATAAATGCAGATTATTCGTTCTATTCTCATAACCCACTACACTCAAATCATACAAACGTGAAACGACATTGAATCCACCAAACTGAATCTGGTAAGTGCGTTCTGTCTTATTAAGCCAACTTTGTTCCTCAATCCATGGATTCTTGGTTTCTTTCTGAAGATTATTATCAAACACCTGCTTAAACAACCCGTAATGGTAATTTAAACCAATTCCATCTCCATTTAATCCCAAGGTTGCTATTGAATCCAAAAAACATGCCGCAAGCCTTCCAAGACCTCCATTACCAAGTGATGGTTCCGGTTCTACCTCTTCAATTGCGCAAATATCCTTTCCATTTTCCTCAAGAAGCTTTTTAACCTCATCATAAATTCCAAGATTAATCAGATTATTAGATAGCAATTTACCAATTAAGAACTCTGCAGAAATATAATACAATTTTCTCTTGTCTTTTTTTACTTCCTTCTGAGATGCCATCCCCTTTACCATATCAAGCAATGCATAATATAATTCTTCATTAGAGCACTGTGATATCTCTTTTTGGTATCTGCCTGCTACAATCTCCTTCAAATTCATCATAAAATACCTCCGTTTAATTACTGTTTCGTCTGATGTTTTATAATCTCGACCTATGCATATATAGTATAATTTTTTTTTCTTTTTTTCTTGTAATATTATGGTATAATATAGTACAATACTATCATAAATGTATTCCTGCTTTTAGTTAAGAATAAAATTTCTTCATTGCTTGATATTTGCCATACAAATATAGCATCCGCAGTAAATTTTATTAATTGGGGAGGTATTTAATGGATATTACAGAATATAAAAACTATCAGGAAAGAAAAACTCATGGTACGGAGCAATTTCCGTATGCTACTTATCTATGCACAATTCCACTGGATTTTTCCTGTGTACCCATGCACTGGCACAATGAAATAGAGATTATATATGTAAAAAAAGGAAAAGGACTGGTCACTGTTAATTTTGAATCTTATATTGTAACTGCAGGCTCCATTCTTTTTATTATACCCGGGCAGATTCATTCCATCAACCAATACGAAGATATTGTAATGGAATACGAAAACATTGTTTTTAAACCGGAACTGCTTCTTTCAAGAAGTAACGATGCTAGCAACACATACTTTCTTCTACCCCTGTTTAATAAAACACTTCAAATTCCGGTCGTTTTTACACCGGACATGCCCTATTACCGTGATATAGCCTCCTGCATTGATGCTGCAGATGAAATCTGCAAAACCTGTCCTGATGCCTACCAGTTTGCAGTCAAAGGGCAGCTTTACCTGATGTTCTATACCCTCTTTTCCAAATGCTGCAAGAAAGAATTAAAATACAGGAATGATAAATCATTGGATAAAATGAAAGCGATTATAAAATACGTTGAAAATAATTACAGGAATAAAATATCAATTCATGATATATCAAATGAACTGTCTCTAAGCCAGTCTCATTTTATGAGACTTTTTAAAAATACAATGGGAACCAGCTTTATCAACTATCTCAATGAATACCGGCTTACCATGGCTTCCAAACTTTTAATATCATCCAATGCAGCTATTATTCAAATCGCTGCCGAAGTCGGTTTCGAAAATCTTTCATATTTTAATCGGCTATTTAAAAAACAGTTCGGAGTATCTCCAAGAGAGTTCCGCAA
>JAIDHZ010000176.1 GCA_029052995.1 Lachnospiraceae bacterium
AGCAATTCCTGCTCTATCCCACGTATAACATTTTTTTGATTCAAGATATATTCATCCATCAGTATAATTGAATTTTTGCAGTTTTCAATCTCTATGATATCCAATCTCTCGGATAAAAGAATACGATATTCTTCAAAATAACCTTCCTTACGGTTTTCAAGTTTCTCTAATGCTTCCTCTGCCTCATTTAGCCTCATCCTGACTATCATATATTGCTGTTTGGCCTGTTCTTCCAATTTGTACTTTATGTCCAGTATATTCTGCATACGGTATATAAACTTAGCCATTTTTATCCAACCTCGCCATTTTAGTCATTAAAAATACCATAAAGCATGGAAAGCTCATCTTCCAACAAATATTTTGTATCAACATCCTGAGTTAAAAAATCATTCACTTCACGAATTTTTGAAATTGCATAATCAATATCAGGATTGGAGCCGCTTTTATATGCACCAATATTTATTAAATCCTCAGCCTCATTATAAGTTGCCATAACGTTCTTTAATCGACCGGCTGCTGCCTTATGTTCTTTTGATGCAATCGTACTCATGCAGCGCGAAATGCTCTGCAAAATATCGATTGCAGGATAATGATTTTTATGAGCCATTTTTCTGGACAGCACAATATGTCCATCCAAAATACCTCTGGCTGTATCAGAAATCGGCTCATTCATATCATCACCGTCTACTAATACTGCATATAGACCTGTAATAGAACCTTTTTCAGAATTACCGGCCCGTTCCAAAACTTTAGGAAGCTCCGAATATACAGAGGGCGGATATCCTCTTGTAACAGGAGGTTCTCCGGTCGCCAGTCCAATCTCTCTTTGTGCCATACAAAAACGGGTCATATTATCCATCATAAGCAAAACATCTTTTCCCTGATCCCGAAAATATTCAGCAATTGCCGTTGCAGTCTTCGCCGCTTTATTACGGATTAACGCAGGCCGGTCAGAAGTTGCAATCACAACGACCGAACGTTTCATTCCCTCTTCACCTAAATCCCGTTCAATAAATTCTCGAACCTCTCTGCCACGTTCTCCAATCAGTGCAATCACATTTATATCAGCCTTTGTATTCCTTGCAAACATTCCCATTAACGTGGACTTACCAACTCCGGAGCCTGCAAAAATCCCTATTCTTTGGCCTTTTCCAACAGAAAGCATTCCGTCAACAGCTTTGACACCAAGGGGTAAAATTTCAGAAATCATTTTTCTCTTTAGGGGATCCGGCGGAGGTGCTTCAATCGGATAAGTATCTTTTAAATGTAAATCAGCCATGTCCAGGGGTCTTCCAAGACCATCTAACGAATGTCCCAGCAGTTCATCGCCCACATAAACCTGTAATGGTTCCTTTGTATTTTCAACTGTTGCGCCTGGTCCAATTCCCTCTATACTGTCAAAGGGCATCAAAAGAACGCGGTTATCCCGAAAGCCAACCACCTCTGACATAACCTTCTGCATCCCGTCCTTTGAAGTTATTTTACACAAGTCATTTAATTTACATGTAGGACCCACTGATTCAACAGTAAGTCCTACCACTTTCACTACCTTTCCAAGCTCCTGCACAAAAGACTGCTGAGTAAGGGAAAAATATGTATCATAATTAATATCCAATCTGATCACCTATTCCTGAATCATAAGTTTCAACGCCTTTTTCAAATTATCAAGCTGAACATCCAAGCTGACATCAACAATGCCATTGTCCGTCTCTATAATACATTGTAAATCTGATAATTTGGAATCTTCAAAAATTTCTATTTCAATGTTAGGATTCAAAGCACCATAAATATCTTCTTTTTTTTCAAACAAATTTTCATAATCTTTAGGGGAAACCCTTACAACAAAATGCTTGCTGTTTTCTAAATCCTGCATAGCTGTATTAATTATATAAAACAAAACATCTTTTTGATTTTCAATCACAACACCCGTAATTGAAGGTATCAGCTGACATAAAAGCTCAACCATTTTAACCTCAGTCGTCTTAACCAGCTCCTCTTTGCGTTTTGTCATATACAGCTCAAATTCCTGCTCCTTTTGTTCCAATTCTTTCATCATTGCATCAAATTTACTTTTAACTGCAGTTTGCCCCTCTTCATACCCAGCCTGATACCCTTCTTCCTTCGTAGCCGCTTTTAAGGACTCTAACTCTTCATAGGCTGTTGCCCTCAATTGCTCTGCTTCATAATGCGCCTTCGAAACAATTTCCTCTGCTTCCTGCTTCGCCGAAAGCAAAATCTTGTCTGCCACTTTTCTAAGCTGCTCAGAAGGTTCTGCCAAAAGACCAGATAGTTCTTCTGTATCCATTGTGAAATCAATATCTTCTCCATCGTCTAAACCCACATCACGAATCAAAGCTTCTGCCAAAGACTCTTCCATAGAATCAGCTTTTTCTTCACTCGCAGCTGCTTCCTTCATGTTAGCATCAATTCCACGAATAATCTCATTACGGTTGGCATCAATTACAAGCTTATCATTTTGCGAAAATGCAATAAAGCCTGATTTTATCAGATTAGACAATAATCTCGTCACCTCCACCACGAGAAATAACAATCTCGCCAGTATCCTCCAGTTTTCGGATAATATTTACAATCTTTTGCTGTGCTTCTTCTACATCCTTTAATCTGACTGGTCCCATATACTCCATATCTTCCTTTATCATGGTTGCAAGACGGGAAGACAAATTGTTGAAAATACAATTTTGCACATCTTCATTAGCATTTTTAAGGGCAATAGCAAGTTCGTTATTATCAACATCACGAAGTACAGTCTGAATAGCACGGTTATCAAGGGTCAGGATATCCTCAAATACAAACATCTTACGTCTGATTTCATCCGCTAATTCAGGCTCTTCAATTTCCAAAGTCTCCATAATATGTTTCTCAGTACTGCGGTCAACTGTATTCAATATAGACACAATAGCATCTACACCACCGACAATTGTATAATCCTGATTGACCAAAGACGACAATTTCTTTTCCAGCACCTTTTCCACCTCTTTAATAACATCCGGACTAGTCCTATCCATCAAAGCAATACGCTTTGCAACGTCTGCCTGCTTTTCAGGGGGCAAAGACCCTACCACAGCAGCGGCTTGTGCTGATGGCAGATATGCCAAAATAAGAGCAATCGTCTGCGGGTGTTCGTCTTGAATAAAGTTTAACAGCTGAGATGGATCTGCCTTACGTACAAATTCGAAAGGACGAACCTGCAAAGAAGCAGTAAGCCTGCCAATTACATCTTTCGCCTTCTCTTCACCAAGCGCCTTGTCGAGCAATTCTTTTGCATAACCAATACCACCTTCAGCAATATACTGCTGTGCCAGACATATTTCATAAAACTCTTCCAGAATTTCTTCCTTTAAATCCGGCGGCACACTCCTTGTATTGGCAATTTCCAATGTTAACGTCTCAATCTCGTCTTCTTTTAAATGTTTAAATATATTCGCTGACTTTTCAGGTCCAAGCGATATCAATAAAATAGCTGCTTTCTCAACACCTGAAATCTCATCCAAATTCGCCATAATTTATCCTCCAATCAGCAAACAATTCTATTCCCAATCATCATTCAGCCAGTTTCTAAGCAACAGTGCAACTTCCTCCGGATTCTCAGTCACAAACCGTTCAATCTGTTGTCTGGTAGCTGATTTGTTACTAAATTCAATATCCTCCAAGGTCTGATTTTCTTTTGTTGTGGCAAGCAGGGCTTCGACTGACAATTCAGGTTCTAATTCTGTCACCTCAACCGGCTTCATACCCTTAAAGACAACGAAACACAATAACACAACAATTAATATGGCAAGAACAAATTGAAGATAATTTGCTGCTGCCTCAGCTGCACTAACCTCTTTTGGATAAAACAATGGTACTTCAAATGCCTGAATCTGAATATTTTCCGGTGCAATACCAGTTGCCATTGACACCATGGAATATGTTTCTTCATCAACCTCTATAGGCTTTCTCTCATCATTCTCTTCCTGAAATGCTTCAAAACTGGTACCCCTTAGCTGCCCTGATTTTTTCATCTTTGTCTCATCATATATGATATATTTACTGAGCATTACTGCGATAGATGAATTATCCGTATTCACCTTACCCACTGCTTTTGTAGTAACCGTCGTCCTTGTACTGGTGTCAAACTCCTGCTGAAGCACATTGGCACTACTGTTATTACCGGCACCATTCAGAATATCATAATCATTCACCTGTCCATCGTTGGTATCAGTCCCAGGCACACCGCCAACACCATCTGCATTTTCTGCATTATAAGAATAATAATGGCTCATAGGACCGGTATCTTCTTCTTCATCCTCTGTATATTTTAAAATATCCTCAATCTGTTGTTCATCCAAATCCACATCTAGTTTTGCTGCGACCTCGGCATCGTTATAAGCCCCGGAATTTACGAGCAATCCCCGCACTTTATCTTCCAGATTATCCGTCACCTGATTGGTAATCTTAAGTACTGCCGCTCCCTTTCCCGTAACGGTTGTATCACTGTTATCCCCTCCAAACAGCAGGACACCGCTCTGGTCAATAATTCTGATGTTATTTGTATTTTTATTACCAAGAGAGGTTGCAACATAATTAGCCATACCTTCAATACTGGTTTCCGAAAGATCTTCAGTTGTGACAAGCATAACACTTGCAGAGGACTCCTTTGTCTCCGCCAATAAAGCATTGGTGGAATCCGGTTCTGTAATCTGCACAGATGCCTGTTTAACACCATCAATGGTTTGCAAATCATTTGCCATTGCCTTTTGCTTATATAAAATCCGTTTTAATTTTCTCTCATCATCTGTTGTGGACATACTGTTATCAAACAAGTCATCTTCACTTGTATCTTTTGTTGTCGCTATGTTATTTTGTCCAAGGACAAGCCTTGCCCGGGATTCATTTTTTTCATCAACCAAAAAGGTTAAACCATTACCCGAAACAGTATATTTAATACCGGCTTCCTTAAGAATCTCATCCGCATTGGCAGCGTCCGTTGTGTTTTCAAATCTAACCAAATCCACATATTTTGTACGGTTTAACACCACAGCTAACGCAACCAATGTAAATATTACCGCTGCCGTTATTGAAATAATCAACGTCTTTTGTTTACTTGTAAAACGATTCCAAAATTCTACGAATTTTGTTTGAATACTCTTTAATCTGTCTAACATAGCTTACCCCTTAAACTTGCATATTCATAAGCTCCTTATAAGCTTCTAATGCTTTATTGGTAACTTTTACCGTATATTGCAGTGAAATATTTGCTTTCTGTTGTGCAATCGCCAAATCATGTGTACTGGTTGCATAACCTAACGCAAAATTAATTTCTGATTCTTCCGCCGCATTTTGTAATTCATCTGTTTCCTTATAAAGATCAATTGCAGAGCTAAGCAAATTGTCAAAGGCACTACCATTATCCGTCCCTATCTTAGAAATATTCAGTCCTTCTATCAATGTAGACTGCAAATTATTGTTAATAGCTGAAATTGCCATCCTTAAATCACCTACCGTATTCATTTACTAAAAATTTAATTATTGAAATAATTCCAGTCCCTTCATTGCCATCGCCTTCGCTGCATTAAATGCAGTCGAATTTGCCTCATAGGAACGGCTTGCATCAATTAAGTTCGTCATTTCCGTCACCGTATTTACATTAGGATAAGTAACGTAACCATTCTCATCGGCATCCGGATTATTAGGGTCATATACCATACTGCCTTCAGTTGTGTCCTCTACAATTTTGACAATCTTAACGCCATGTGCCTGATAAGTTTCCAACTTATTTCCTAACACACTGTCAAATGTAGCATTTGAATTTTCCTGAAATACAACTGTCTGCCTCTTGTACACATCTCCATTCTCATCCCTTGTTGTATTCACGTTAGCAAGATTCTGGGAAATGATATCCATTCTTGTACGTTGTGCTGTCATACCTGATGCAGCCACATCCATTGCATTAAAAATCCCACTGCTCATATATTATCCCTCCATCAATTATGTCGTTAATACTGTTTTATATCTTGCAAATTCCTGCTGAATCTGTCCCATCAAAGCATTATAGCGAATCTGATTTTCTGCAAGCATTGCACTTTCAGTATCAACATCCACATTATTGCCATCTAACCGATAGGACAAGGTAGACGAATCTGTGTAAATCAATCCGCCAAAATCAGATAAATGGGTATTGACTTCTGCAACCCTGTTATCCAAAGAACCATCTTTAAAAAGTGCCTGCTCAAGATAGGTCTGAAAGGAAACATCCTTCCGCTTATACCCGGGCGTATCCACATTAGCAAGATTATTTAAAATTATTTCGTTACGGGTATTTGATGCATCTGCCGCCTTATCCAAAACATTAATAT
>JAIDHZ010000177.1 GCA_029052995.1 Lachnospiraceae bacterium
CCACTGTGAATTGTGTCAATAATTTACACAAATTTGTTGGAATGATCTGATTTTGGAAAAAAAGACTTGCTTTTTTTTGCTTACATATTATAATAAGTAAAGGATTTATCAGTGAGGACAAAAGTGCCCTTTTATTGATGAAAGGGTGTTTTCATAGAGGAGATTATCATGAATAAGTTAGACCTTATGCAAAAGGCAAATCAGATGAGAAATCATATCGTGACTTCTGTACATGCTGCAAAGTGTGGTCATCCCGGCGGTTCGTTGTCGGCAGCAGATATTATCACATATTTATATTTTGAAGAGATGAATGTTGATGCGGGAAGTTCGGATAAGGAAGACCGTGACCGTTTTGTACTTTCTAAAGGACATGTTGCACCGGCACTTTATGCTGCGCTAGCTATGAAAGGATATTTTCCAGAGGAAGAATTATTAAAGCTTCGAAAGACAGGAGCGATGCTTCAGGGACATCCTGATATGAAAGGAACTCCGGGAGTGGATATGTCTGCAGGTTCTTTGGGACAGGGAATATCAGTTGCAGCAGGCATGGCTCTTTCGGCAAAGCTTTCAGGATATAATTATCGTGTATATACATTACTTGGAGATGGTGAGATTCAGGAAGGTCAGGTTTGGGAGGCAGCAATGTTTGCCGGACATAGGAAATTAGATAACTTAGTTGTGATTGTGGATAATAATGATTTACAGATTGATGGTAATATAGGAGATGTATGCTCTCCATATCCTATTGCAGAGAAATTCGAAGCATTTAATTTTAATGTGCTTACCATTGATGGACATGATTTTGATGCAATTGATGCAGCCTTTAAAGAGGCAAAAGAAACGAAAGGAAGGCCAACAGCTATAATTGCAAAAACGATTAAGGGCAAAGGAGTTTCTTTCATGGAGAATGAGGCATCATGGCATGGTGCGGCACCTAATGATGAACAGTACGCCATTGCAATGGCAGATTTAGGGAAAGTAGGTGAAGCATTATGTCAGAAGTAAGGAAAATTGCAACAAGAGAGAGCTATGGTAATGCTTTAGTGGAGCTTGGCAGGGAGCATGAGAATCTGATTGTGTTAGATGCAGATTTGGCAGCAGCAACAAAGACAGGAATATTTAAAAAAGAATTTCCTGAACGACATATAGATTGTGGTATTGCGGAGTGTAATATGATGGGTATTGCAGGAGGTCTTTCTCTGACGGGAAAGGTGCCGTTTGCATCGACTTTTGCCATGTTTGCAGCAGGACGTGCATTTGAGCAGGTTCGTAATACTATTGGTTATCCCAAATTGAATGTAAAGATTGGCGCAACACATGCGGGTATTACCGTAGGTGAGGATGGGGCAACCCACCAGTGCAATGAGGATATTGCACTGATGCGCACAATTCCTAATATGGTAATTATCAACCCTTCCGATGATGTGGAAGTCCGTGCGGCAGTCCGTGCAGCATATGAGCATATAGGTCCCGTATATATGCGGTTTGGACGTCTTGCAGTTCCGGTTATCAACAACGAACCGGATTACAGGTTTGAACTTGGAAAAGGAGTTACACTGAAAGAAGGAAATGATATTACAATTTTTGCCACAGGCTTAGAGGTATCATTTGCGTTGGAGGCAGCTGAGATGTTAGCAGAGGACGGAGTAGACGCAAGAGTGATTAATATTCACACTATTAAGCCGATTGATGAGGATATCATTATCAGGGCAGCAAGGGAAACAAAGAAAATCTTTACAGTAGAGGAGCATTCTGTAATCGGAGGATTGGGTTCTGCGGTATGTGATGTGGTTTGTGCAAATGCACCGATACCTGTTTGCAAAATAGGAATTCAGGATTGCTTTGGCGAGTCAGGTCCGGCAGCGGAGCTTCTTCACAAATATCAGCTGGATACAGAAGGAATCTACAAACAAATCAAAAGAAACATGTAAAGGTGTTTGTTTTGGAGGATTATTTAAGACAAACACAGGGAGAAACGAAGGAGGACAAAGATTTATGGATTACTCAACAACAGGTTATGATGCAGCGGCAATGGGAGCTTTAGGGGCAGGATTGGCAATATATTATATAGTTGCATTAGCAATCTCTATAGTAATGCTTGTAGCATTGTGGAAGGTTTTTGTAAAAGCAGGTGAGCCTGGATGGGCTGCAATCGTTCCGATTTATAACATCTATGTTTTGTTTAAGATTGCAATGGGCAATGGCTGGTTATTCTTATTATGCTTTGTTCCATTAGTTGGAGCAATCTTGGCACTTATCGTATATTTTAAGCTTGCAACTGCTTTTGGAAAAGGAGCGGGTTTTGGTATCGGTATGATTTTCTTAACACCAATTTTCTTATGTATGTTAGCTTTCGGTGATGCAGAGTATCAGGGAGCATAATATTTTAACAGAATGAAATGATGTAGGGGAGCCGCATGACAGCAGAAGGGACTTTGCTGAAATGCGGTTCCTTTTGAATTATTGCTTAATGATACATAATTGTTTTTGATGACCCGTTACTTGCGGCAGGGTTTTGACTGAACATATTCATTGTGTCGTAAAATTTTGTCAGGCATATATTAATAATAAGTAAGGAAAGTGACGGCATTTTATGGCATTTGAGAATATTAATATCCGAAAAATTGTGGCAACTGCACTTTCAGAGGATGCCATTATTGTGGATGTACGGTCAGAGAAAAGGTTTCGCTACGGGCATATTCCCATGGCAGTTAATCTTCCTCTTGAGCGAATTGAAACAGGTATTGTAAACCTTCCAAAAAGCCACACCCTGATTGTATATTGTGATACTGGTGGAACCAGTATTAAGGCGGCAAGGCTTCTTGACGGTATGGGGTATTCTGTTATTAATTGTGTGGGCGGACTTGCAAATTATAAGGCATCCTTAACAAAATGACTGCGGTAGTGTGAGTCTTTTCTGTAGTGTTTTTGTTTTAGAGTTTTTAACGGCATTTTAAAATACCAGATGGTTAAACAAGGAAATTTCTTTGATATTTGACTTAAACAGTAAAATTTATTTTCCTTTTATAAATGAATAAAATC